>CALVAS010000105.1 GCA_944325585.1 Candidatus Gastranaerophilales bacterium | reverse complement strand
TGAGCCGACACCTGCCATCTGGTTGTATGTCGTCTTTTTGATGTTTTCACCCTGAACTTCACTGATATAACCCGTTGAAACAAGTGAATCTATAAATGCATTACGAACATCTGATGAAGGGAGTCCGTCAAGACCTTCCTGAGGAATTCCAGCAGCTTTTGCAGCCGTTGCAAGTCTGTCATCAAGAACAACACGACCTGATGAATCCGTAATCGGAGAAGGCGTATAATTGTTGATTGCAGATGGCGTCATCAACAAACCATAAGTCAAATCCGTCGTTTCGCTGTCTGTTCCGTAGTAATCCCAAACAAGTTTGGTTTGAGCCATCGCTGTATCATATTCTGTTGAAAGTCTTTCCATATCACGGGACAATGCGATTTTTTGATGAGAAAGGCGCATGCTTTCATATTCACAGTCGGATTTTCTGGCCGTGATTGTTAATAATCTTGCTTGTGATGCTGATAATCCCATTGTCTTAAATGAAATCCTTTCGCGTTAGTAACAATTCCTAATTATTCATGTAGTATGACGGCTTTTGAGGGGCAAAACTTTAAAAACATGAAGGTTGTTTGTAACATTTGTTAACATGATATAAATTCCTGCATGGTTTGTCGGGCACCGCCGCAAAAAGAAAAAACCGCTTCGGGAAAAAGCGGCAGGGAAATAGTTACGAATTAGGGATATTGTATATTTTAAAATCGTAATTCTCTTATTTATGAAAATATATTGAATGTTTTTTCAACGTTTTTATCAATTACATTTTTTACTGAATCGTACTCTGTTTGAAGAGCATTGTGCTCAGTATCAAGTTTTTTTAATTCCAAATCAAATCTGTTATCTTTTTGTTCCGCATCAGCCATATCCATTTTATACTGCTGTTCGACAAGAGCAATTTCACGTTCGTCTTCGACTTCCTGAATTGCTGTATCACTGTCGATTGAAGTTGATAAAAATTTGCCTTCTGCGGATGAATAGTATTCCAGAAGCAATTCACCTTTGCGCAACTGTTCTTCAAACCAAGCATTGTCTTTTATAGTTGTTGCCGGATCGTCTTCCGTATAATAACCTGTCTGCTGTATTCTGTAGAATATATTTGTCAAATACTCGATATAGCCCTGATTGTCAGCAGATGCAGCAGTCTTTAGTGAATTTGCTGAATCTGAATCGCCGTAATATGCTTCTGTTAATGCAAGAGCATAGTCATATAATTCACGCTGCTCTTGAGTTGTTCCTTCATAATTCAGAGGAACTGTTTCTCCGTCAAGAGTGTATGTTGCATATCCGTTAAAATAACCTGCACCAAGAGTTGTATAACCAAATTCCAGTCCGTGCTCTTCGTCTTCAAACTCCAGACCGACTGATGTTAAGTATTGGTCCCAGGCTTCGTGAATTTTTTGTTTGGTAAGAAGTTTATCTTCATCAGTTTCTTCATCGCCTTCCGTATTTTTGGTGATGTCGATATTAGCTTGAGAATAACCCATTGCAGCCAAAAATTTGTTCAAATCACCGTTGCCTGATTCATAGGCCTGTGCAATTTGATCCGTTACAAGGACTTTGCCGTCCTTATCCGTTACAACATATTGTTTGCCTGCTGCAACAGTGTTATAACCGGTCATCAAACTGTATGAAATATCTGTATAAACTTCCTCAGAATCGTTAAAACCTGTGAGTACTGTTAATTTTGTTGCTTTAAGAGCCTCTAAATAATCTGCATTTAACTGATCCATTTTATCAGCGAGTTGAATTTTAGCATATGAAATGTCTTGACCGGAGTTTTCATTATCGGTCAATCTTGCAGTAATGCTTAGCAATCTTGCTTGTGATGCTGACATTCCCATATGTCGAGAGGTCCTTTCTTTTTTCGTAACTTATACTCCTAGATACGACATATGGATTGAAAATCTTTAATTTATCATAACGCAATTTTACATTTTGTAACAAAGCTAAGGAAGCTCATCCGGCTCTAAAATTGTAATAGATTCAATCCCTACCAAACTTTCAAATTCTTTATACATTGCTTGTACAGGACGTTTTCTTAAAACATCCGCGGTGAATGAAATATTTGTACAATTTTCGAATTTATTACTTTGTTTTTTGTTTATTTCTACAATCTGCGGGAAATTATCAATTATATAGTTATAAATTTCATCAACATTTTCGCTGACGCAGGCAAGTTTTATTCTAACTCGCTTTTTATTTTTTGTGCTGTGTATAAGCACGTCTTTTTCAAAAATTCTAACGGAAACAAGAACGACAATTGTTGCAATTGTTGAAATTAAGGCAAGTCCGTACATGCCGGTACCGCATGCCATACCTATTGCGGCAGAAACCCACAGCGTTGCGGCAGTTGTAAGCCCGAAAACATTTGCACCGTGTCTTAAAACTGTTCCGCCGCCGATGAAACCGATTCCTGTTACAACTTGAGCGGCAACACGTGCCGTATCACGAGTACCGAGTTCGTCGCCTGTGACTGAAACCTCAGGAAATCCGTAGATTGAAATTATCGTAAATATGCAGGCACCGACACAGACAAGTATATTTGTGCGAAGTCCGGCATATTT
>CALVAS010000104.1 GCA_944325585.1 Candidatus Gastranaerophilales bacterium | reverse complement strand
AGGATCTTTTGCGTCTTCACCGCCTATGATACTGATGTTTTTTTTTTTTTTTTCTGATCCGTGCTGATTTATTTTTCTTACAGAATTCGGTTCCGGTCCTCTTTCGTATGTAAAGCCGTCGCTTGATTGCCATTTACCATCACCAATTTTTGTGAAGGATTGAGGATTATTACGAATCCAGTTGCCCGGTTGCGCTGTTACCTGATCAGGATCAAATATATACCAGTTCGGTGCTCCATTTCCGTTTGCGACATTTATCTGTGAAGCAGGAGTATTTACGCAATCACTTAATTCTTCTGCTCCGTTCAAGTATAATTCGTGGCGTCTGAATTCTTCATTTTTACCGAATACATAATCTTCATCCGGATCTGACCATTTTGTTCCGATATCATTCATTATGTAAACGTCACCGTCACGGCTTGTACGACCGCCATCCCAGAGGGTTCTGTGAACAACGTTGTTCTTTTCATCCTGCCAATCAAGACCGTAAACGAATGTTCCTACTCCTGTTGTATCAATACCTAAATCATGGATAATTTCTTTTATTTTTTCAGGAACTTCTGATTCAAATTTATTATTTACATAAATTGTTTCAGGCGGCATAGGCACCGGTTTGTCAATATAAATTGTATCATGTTTGAAAATTGTGTCACCTGGCATATAAACTGTATCTCCCGGTAAAACAATTGTATCTCCTGGTAATACGACTGTATCACCTGGCATATAAACCGTATCCCCCGGTAAAACTACCGTATCCCCGGGCATATAAACAGTATCAGCAGGAAGCGGCGGCAATTGAATTGTATCATGCTGAATTACTGTATCTTTGATATAAACGGGCTTTTCAATAACCTTTTCGACAATTTCTGTTTCTGTTATCGTATCTGTCGGAATGTCTATAAAGTGGTTATGTTCTTCTTCCAAGAAATCGGTTGAGCAAGCACCTAACAATGATGTCCCACCTAAAATTCCTACAGCACCAACGGCATGGCTTGCTTTCAAACCTTTTTGAGCCTCCGGTGTATGAGAAGCTAATTTTGCAGCCCCTTTAAGAGCTTTTGCAGCTGAAGGTTTGATGAATGAAAGTGCCACTGCTGCCGCACCTAAAATTCCTGCACCTGTCAAAAGTTTTTGACCCGTTGAAAGCCCTTCTTTTTTCTCTAATTTTGCAGGCATTTGCATAACTTCTGTTTTCTTGCTTTCTTTTGAAGTTTTACCTTTTGACAATGCCTGTGAAAGCTCTGATTTTGATTCTTGATCTTTTTTCAATTTCAAATCAGATTTCGTTTGTTGTTCTACTTGCTGTGTTTGAGCAGCAGAAACTTTTGAAACTTCTGGTAATCCCATGTCTTAACTCCTTTTCCCAAATTGAACTGTTTTCCCCTAGTGTTATCCACTTATACTTTGATAAAGTTTTTTTCGTTTACAAAATTGCCTTTTTTGAAAAAAGAGATTTTTCAAAAAACATTAAAACTCCCGCCCCGTAAGGATTTGAAAGGGCAGGAATCCATTAACATAACTTTACATTATTGATTATTTTTTAGATACTCTTGATGCTTCAATAAATTTCTTTGCATCGTTAATCGGAATTGCAAAGCCTATCCCGATATTCGAAATATTGTTGTCAGGATTGTAAATCGACTGATTTATCCCGATAACTTCACCTGAAGAATTTAAAAGCGGGCCGCCCGAACACCCCGGATTGATTGCCGCATCTGTTTGGATTTTGTTTTTTGCATAATCTATTCTTGAGATTATTCCCTGCGTCAACGTTCCTGAAAAGCCGAACGGATTGCCGATTGCTAGTACCTTCTGTCCCACTTTTATATTTTGAGAATCTCCGAACTTTATTGTCTTAAGCGGAGTTTTGGGAGAAATTTTCAAAAGCGCCAAATCTTTATTTTTGCCCATTTTGGATACAACCTGCGCCTTATAAACCTGTCCGTTATACATAGTAACTTCAACGCTCTTACAGTCTTCCACAACATGGGAACCGGTTAAAATAAGACCATCTGAGGCAACAATACAGCCCGTTCCCGCAGAAATACCGTCCGACGTCTGCGCGTCAATTGCAACTATTGCAGGATTAATTTTTTCATAAACCGAAATATTTATCTGTTCATCAGGTTCGTAATTTTTAGCCGAAACGAAATTTCCGCCCGATAATGTCATTATTAAAGAAACAAATAATATCAATATTTTCCGAATCATAATATAAACACCTCTTGATTTTATTATCTCGAAATTTCAATTATTTACATTCGGTTAAAGATATTTCTTGCGGTCAGTTATTGAAATTATTAAAATTTTAATGTATAATTCAGGAAAGATTTATATTAAAATATATCAGTTAAGGAGATTATAAAAATGAAAAGAATTGATTTATTCAGACAACATCTTGAAGAAAAAAGAGCAGTAAAAGTTATTGCTGGAATTGACAACTTTGACATGGAATGCGTAAAAAAAGTGGTTGCAGCCGCTGAAAAAGCAGGTGCAAGTGCTGTTGACATCTGCGCTGATGAAAACATTATCGCAGCAGTAAGAGAAATGACCGATTTGCCGGT
>CALVAS010000103.1 GCA_944325585.1 Candidatus Gastranaerophilales bacterium | reverse complement strand
TTCTGAAACTTATTCAGAATGACTTTTGGGTTAATTCCTGAATTATATCCGATTAAATTACCATCAGGAGCTGATTTACGGGTTGCCCCCCCCCCCCGAAATTCCAATCATAGTCTGCTTTTTCACTATTTAGCTCCTTTCAATTTTTGATTTAATTTTATCATATTCTTCTCTTTTATACAAGTTATTTTACTCGCGCTTTTAAACCTTCTTTTATCAAAAAGTTTAGCAAGTCCTGCGGAAGTTTCGATAATATTTCAGACATTTTGGCATCTAATCCGACTGTATATGAAGGCTTTGGATTTTTCATTTTATCCGCTTTCACAACAGCATCAACTACTTTTTGAACATCAAGCCCTTTTATACCGTTTTTTAAGGCGTTTTCAGCCATAAATTTCATCTCTTTTTCATAAGTTTTATTACCTTTCAGGAATTTTTCATTTTCTTTCACCGATTTTTCCCACAAAGGTGTTGCTATCGCTCCGGGTTTGATGGAAACAACACGAATATCGCTTTTGTTTTCCAGCATTAGGGAATTAAACAAAATGTCAAGTGCGCGCTTTGAGGCACAGTATGGCGAAATGAACGGGAAAATACCAAAACTGGACATCGAACTTATATTAATAATTTTGCCGCCGCTCAAGTGCGATATCAATCCTTGAGTGAATTGAAGATGTGAAAAAGTGTTAATTTCAAACTGATGCTTTAAAGCTGTTATGTCTAAGTTTTCAACAGGTCCTGCAACAACACAGCCGGCTGCATTTATCAACGTATCAATTTTTTCTGTTCTGTTTTTGATAAATTCCGCGGCCAGCTTAATCGTTTCCGGCTCTGACATATCAATAAAAAACGGAATGATATTTTCTGAAATTGATTTCAGCGATTCAAGTTTTTCACTGTTCCTGTACCCTGCAAAAACTTTATTACACACAGAAAACTCTCTGATTAGAGAGTTTCCTATTCCTGAAGTTGCGCCTGTAATTACATAAGTTTTCATCGTTTTTTACAAGCCCATGTAAGATCCGAACAACGGAAGATAAAGTGCCAATGCCAAAACAAGAACGATAGAACCAATTACAATCAACATTATAGGCTCAATCATCTTCGTCATTGTGTCAATAATAGTATCGAGTTTTTTATCAATAAATTTTGTAGCTTGACCCATCATATCACCCAGACGACCTGATTGTTCACCTGTTGAAATCATAAACAAAATCATCTTAGGCATAACACCGGTTGCCCTTAAGGCAGTTGAAAGGTGCTGCCCCTGTTGAACTTTACCTGTTGCAATCGCGATTTGTTCTTTTAGAGTGAAGTTGGTCAAAGTTAAAATAGACAGGTACAAACATTCTATAATCGGAACACCTGCGTCATATGCCACCTGCAAAACTGCAATAAAGTTTGCAAAGTTTGAATACTGGATTAAATCTGTTAAAACAGGAACTTTCAAAACGTTTTCATCAATTTTACGTCTGCTTGGTTCCCAACGAAAAAGAAATGAAATTCCGCCGAATATTGCAATAAATATTAACGGAACAAAATACCAGTATGTTTTTAAAAATATGCCCATACTCATCAATGTTGCAGTAATCCATGGTAATTCTCGTCCCATACCGTCAAACATTTCTTTAAATACCGGAAATACAAACATCAACATGACAAGTACGATAAATACAGCCAGAAGTATTACGAACATCGGATACATCAATGTTCCGATAACTTTACCTCTGATATTTGCCTCTTTATTCAAAAGCTCCAATAAACGTTCCAGAGTTTTTTCCAATTCACCGGAATCTTCACCGGCTTTTACAAGACCGATGTAAACCTGTCCGAAAATTTCCGGATATTTGGCGACTGTATCAGCAAATGTTGCACCGCCCATTATCTGACGTCTTAATTCTTTTGAAACAAGTCTCTGTTTAAGTTTTGCAGCATCGTTTTCAATAAACATCAAAGATTCAATAATCGGAATACCGGCTTGCGCCAAAATCTGAAGTGTTGAAGTAAACTCAATCTTATCCTGCAGCCCGAGGCTTTTCATCGTGCCGGGGCCGTCATTTTTCTTCATATCCTCTTTTTTTAAGGCTTCTTCGGTTACTTTAGTCGGCAAAAAACCGAGTTTACGAACGTTATCACGCGCCTCACGCAAACTTGTGGCTTCAACTTTACCGGTTACTATATCTTTATTATTTTTAAGTGCTACGTAATTATAAATTCCCATTGCAGCTCCTATTCATTTACAACCCCGAGCACTCTGACAAATTCATCGATTGTTGTTAACCCTGCAAGAATATGGTTCATACAGGATTGATGAAGGGTTTTCATACCGTTTTTAACAGCAGCATCTTCAATTTCCAAATCGTGCGCGCCCATTGCAATAAGACGTTTGATTTCTTTGTTTATCTGCATAATCTCATATACACCAAGACGGCCTTTGTAACCTGTAAATTCACACTTGTTACAGCCTTTGGCGCGATATATCGGGGTTTTTATCAATTTCTGAATTTCGTCTTCATCAGCAAGAATTTGACTTGCTTCTTCATATGTCGGGTAATATTCTTCCTTGCATTCATCACAGAGTCTTCTGACAAGACGTTGTGCGATAACGCCTGATAATGTTGATGATACAAGGTAATCTTTTGCACCCATTTCAATTAAACGAGTAACTGTTGCGGCAGCAGAGTTTGTGTGGACGGTGCTTAATACAAGGTGACCTGTCAAGGCTGCTGAAATTGCAATTTCCAGCGTTTCATAGTCACGAATTTCACCGACCAGAATAATATCAGGGTCTTGACGTAAA
>CALVAS010000102.1 GCA_944325585.1 Candidatus Gastranaerophilales bacterium | reverse complement strand
CAATTGTTCCGTCAGAACTTGCAAGAGCAGTTGAACTCGGTGCTGATGCTATTGAACTCGGAAACTTTGATGTTCTTTACAAAACAGGAAAAACCTTCTCAGCTAAAGAAGTTTTGAAACTTACAAAAGAAACTTTAGCACTTTTAAAAGGTCAGCATGTATTTTTCTCAGTAACTGTTCCCGGTGAATTGGATATTAATGAACAAATTGAACTTGCAAGAGAATTGGAATCTCTCGGTATTGATTTGATTCAAACGGAAGGTCACTTCTCAAAAGAAGAACAATCTAACGGTGTAAGAGGTTTGATGGAAAGAGTTGAACTTACAATTTCAAATACGGTTGAACTCGTTCGCAACATTGAAATTCCTGTTATGACAGCAACTGGAATCAACCCGACAACTGCTCCGTTTGCATTTGCAGCAGGCGCTTCTGCTATCGGATGCGGATCCTGCATTAACAAATTATCCTCAGAAATCGCAATGGTTGCCACTGCAAAACAACTGGTTGAAATTGCAGCTAAAAATGCAGAAAAAATCGCAGCTTTAGTATAAGTTTCAAAAAATTATTAAACAAAGAGACGTCCGCGAATGCGGGCGTCTCTTTGTTACAACCCGTCACAATTATTTACATTAAATGGAATTTTAAACTGGTTTTAACTAAAATATTCTTATAGAATTAAGAGGGATATTATGGAATTTATTTTAGATATTTTATACATTTATGCTGCGATTTACACGTTATTTTTTCTCGCACTTGCAGTCAGAAACCTTAACGACAGAAAGTTCAGACTTGAGAAAAAATATGCGCAATATGAAGACAAAGATAATCTTGCGGTTGTAATTTATGCTCATAACAACTGCGATTCTCTGGAAAAACTCATTAAAGAACTTAAGTCTCAGGATTATCCGATTTGCAACTTTAAAGTATTTTTAATCCTTGACAATTGCACAGACGGTTCACAAAACCTGTTTACCAATGACCCGTTTATAAACACCATAAATATCAAAGAAGTCGGCACCATCGGTAAAGATCAGGCAATTTCGATTTTACTTGAACAGCTTTCACATGATGATTATATTGATTCATTTGTGTTTATTGACGGCGACAGAAGCATTGCACCGGACTTTTTGTCAAATGTTAATGCAGCGCTCGCCAAAAACAGCGTAATCAGCGGTGAAACTATTATTGATATGGAAAATTTCGGGCCGATTGACAAAATCAAAGCCGCATATCAAAAATATCATATGAATTTTATAAGACGCGCGCGCTCACTTTTCGGACTGGCATCTCAAGCCGACAGCGGTGTTTTCATTATTAAAAAAGACATTGTTAATCAAATCGGAGATGTGGATTTTAAAGACATAAATTCCGAACTTAAATACAGTCTTCTTTTATCTAAAATAAAATACAAATGCACGTATAACCCGAATATTCAAACAGTTGTCGACAGTACAAATTATGTTTTCAGAAAACCCCGCCTGTCCGCAAGATTGAATTTATTCAGAAACGCATTAACTCAAATATTTTCAAAGAATTTTGTTTTTACAGAGCATGTTTTATCGCTGATTTATCCGAACATATGGACGCTTTTGATAATCTATGCAATTGTTTTAAAACATTCCTACAGTTCATATTTCTTTTTAGATTTCAAATTCGTACTGTTTACGTTTATTCTTCTTGTGATAGGTTTTGCTCTGAGTCTTATCGAATCAAAACTCAATAAAGTGGAAATTTTCAGATTATTTATGTATCCGGCATACTCTTTTTGCCATATAATCAAAAACTTCCCGCCGGTCAGAAAACTTATCAATAAAATTCTTAACCGCGAGGACCTGCCAGAAAATGTACAAAAATTTGATGTTGACATTGTTGTAACAACCAACCGCGGCAACAACTTAAACTGTAAAATGCAATTTATTTCAGACAACGGACTTGCAAAAATCAGATTTATTTATAAAAACAAAAAATTCACAACGGCAACACATTTGAGAATGATTGACGCGCTTCAGGAATTGAAAACAAAACTTGACGATTACGGTTTTGTTTTAAAAATTTGCAGCTGCTGTTCGCATTTTACGCCGAACTTTGACGGTTCAACCAACATGCTTAAAGGTTTTTGCAACAGCGATTATCCGTCACCGTCAATTAAGGAGCCTAAGCCTACTTTAATCTGGAACACCTGCAACGACTTCTGTCCTGCGGAATTGAACAGCCTGATATCAGAGATGGTTAAACAAAGCAATCAGGACGAACAAGCTCGTTAATCATATAAAAAGAGCCGCAAATAATTGTTAATGTATCGGATTTAAATTCCAAATCATCAAATGATTTAAGTTCTTTTGACGGATACTCGCAGACTGCCTGAAGTTCCGAAACAAGACAGGAATTGGAATTGTTAAAATGATAAAACAGGATTTCATCATTTTTATCAAACAATAACTCCATCATCTTTTTATAATCTTTATTTCTAAGACATCCGAAAACATAACGGCGTTTTTTATCTGGATAATAAAAATCCAAACTTTCACGAAGCGCAGTTATTCCGTTCGGATTGTGCGCACCGTCAATAACAATATTTTTATCTTTTATAACCTGAAATCTTGCTGGATGTTTAACATTTTTAAGTGCATTTTGAATAACACTTTCGGGAATTTCAGGATAAGCAAGCCTGATTGCGGCAAGTGCAAGAGACAGATTTTCCTGTTGATAAAGCCCCTTTAATGAAAGATTTGTTGTATCTTCAAACGGTGCAATCATCATAAAAAGAGAATTATTTTTGTCTGCGGCGTCTTTTATAGCCTC
>CALVAS010000101.1 GCA_944325585.1 Candidatus Gastranaerophilales bacterium | reverse complement strand
TAACAAAAAACTTGAAAGATGTATTGCAGAAGGGCAAACAGAGGAAAGTACAAATCAAGCCTGAAATTTTTCGGGTTAAACAGAAATAAGGCGCCGTCTTTGACGGCGCCTTGCTTTTTGGGTTGCATTCTTTTATGCCCGCGGCGAAAGCCGCGGGCATTATTACTTTAATCAATCTTCCAACTATTCAAATACTTTTCCTGCTCCGGTGTCAATTTGTCAATTTCTATTCCCATTGATTTAAGTTTCAATTCTGCGATTTTGACATCAACTTCATGAGGCAGAGTATAAAGTTTATTTTCTAACTTCCCTTTGTTTTTTACCAGAAATTCGATGCCGAGCGCTTGATTTGCAAAACTCATATCCATAACACTTGCCGGATGACCTTCGGCACAGACAAGATTCACAAGACGCCCCTGAGCAAATACATAAACGGATTTTCCGTTCTTAAGTTTGTATTCCTCAAGATTCGGACGAATTTCGTTAATCTCTGTTGTATATGCTCTTAAATCCCCGACATTAATTTCCCAGTCAAAGTGACCTGCATTTGCCAGAAATGCACCGTCTTTCATTTCTAAAATATGTTTTACATCCACAACATGTTTGTCGCCTGTTACTGTTATAAAAACATCACCTTCTTTTGCAGCTTCGGCTATCGGCATAACTCTATAGCCTTCCATTGCGGCTTCAAGAGCTTTCAGAGGATCAACTTCGCAAACAATTACATTTGCACCCATTGCCTTAGCACGCAAAGCGCATCCGCGTCCGCACCAGCCGTATCCTGAAATAACAACGGTTTTACCGGCTATCAATATATTTGCACCTCTCAAAATTCCGTCAAGAGAACTTTGTCCGGTACCGTATCTGTTATCATAAAGATGTTTGGTAAGACTTGTATTTACACCGACTGCCGGGAATTTTAACTGTCCCTGTTTTTCAAGCGCCTGAAGTCTTATAATTCCGGTTGTGGTTTCTTCGGTTGAGCCGATAATCTTTGAGGCCAGTTCGGGTCTTTCAGCGTGAATCATTGAAACCATATCGCATCCGTCATCAATTATAATATCAGGATTATGATCCAGGGCTTCTTTTATATGAGATTTATAAGTTTCAACGCTTTCGCCGGCAATTGCAAATACGGGAATTTCCCAATATTTTACAAGAGCGGCCGCAACATCATCCTGTGTTGAAAGAGGATTTGATGCGACAAGCATAGAATCTGCGCCGCCCGCTTTCATCACCGTGCACAAAGCTGCCGTTTCCTTGGTTACATGCACGCAGGCTGAAAGTTTTAATCCTTTAAACGGAAGTTCCTTCTCAAATCTTTTTTTAATTTCAGTCAAAACAGGCATATCTTTAAAAGCCCATTCAATTTGCTTTTTGCCCTGTTCAGCAAGTGAAATATCTTTAATATCACATTTCATTTCGTTCATTATCATATCGTTCTCCAAATTTTTCGACTATAATAATAATTATAAAATACAAAAAGTTAATAAGAAATAAATGTAAAAATTTCTTAATAATGAGATATTTTTTGACAAAAAATTTTATTCACAACAGTTATAATTGTGGAAATAAGGAGTGTGTGTGAAAGTCGATTTTGATTTAAGGAACAAATATAGCAAAAGCCATAATAACGTAAGTTTTAATGGCTTCACCCCGATGAAAGATAATTACGGAAAAAGAATTTATGAATTTAATTATCCGTATGATTCAAACAGATTTGACTGTTATCTTGAAGTTTGCTCCGTAATTACTGATGATTACGGCAATTATATTGTTGTTGAAGGCTTAAAAAACAGAAAAAGCAAAGACGGATATTTAAAACTTGACCCGTCAGGCAGCAAGGTTAATCTTTCACAAACCTTTGGCCTGATGGATGATGAGCCGTTTGCATACCATTACGCTTTATACCCCAAAAACACACCGCGCGAAACTCCCGGAGTATATCCGATATACAAAATTGATATGGGAAATTTCATTGATTCATCTGCCACAAACGGGGATCATGAAATTTATAACATTGTAACCGGTTCAAATCCTAAAGGCTATATGGGCGGTTCAATGAAACTGCTTATGCCTGATTTTTACAATCCGATGTGGACTTATGACGATAGCGGACACATTGTCGAAAACAAAAACTACAAAAATTTAGTTAATTCCGCAAAAACATTTTCAAACAAAATCGGAGGAAATCTGGCCGGACTTGAAAAAGATGTCCGCGACGGCAAATTCAATGCTTATACGAGAATAATTTCCACACCTTTATTTACGGATGACAGTTTATCCTCACACGCATACTGGAATAAAAACTGTATGCAGATTGCGCAGTCTCTAGGCAACATAAACAATTATGCATCTTTGCAAAGAGAAATGTTCAAAAAAGGTATAAATTTTGTATCAGACGGTGCTTACGTTAACGAAGGTCTTGAAGGCATCCATTTTAAACATGTTCTCAAATGGGGAGACCAGTCTCCTTACTTTGAATGGTTTAAGGCTACAAATATGAAAAACGGCCCCTTAATGCTCGGCGTTTTCAGCAAAAACAATGACTTCATCAGGCACAAATTAGTCAATTCACCTTATTCTTATAAACAGGATTTAAAATCCGGCAAAATTCATATCAGCAGAAATTCGTCATACGACTCCAAAAAACCTACATATATTCAAATTTATGACGACAGACTCGTCAGCGATAAATTGAAAAAGGATACTAAAAATTTAATTAAAGCATATGATATTTTGAACACAAGCAATAAACTCGATATAAATACGCATGACGATACCGTTATGCCGTATGCTTTCGAAATTAATCCGGAAACTTACAAA
>CALVAS010000100.1 GCA_944325585.1 Candidatus Gastranaerophilales bacterium | reverse complement strand
CACCGGTCAGTACTTTTACGGTTACAACCTGTTTTGTGCCCTGCTGGCTGTTTTCGTCATCATTGTAAATGCTTTCTACTGCCTGCACAACACCAGTTTCAGAGGGCAGGACAGAATCTTCAGCCGCAAAAACAGGATGTATAAAACCGATTAACATAAGCAAAAGAACCAATATTTTTTTCATAGACATATCCCCTTTTTAATGTTTATATTAACATAAAATTTGCGTTATTAAAAAGGTGATGATAAAATAGAATTAAAGATAAAAGCAAAGGAGATGTAAATGTTGACTATGATTGAATTTCAGGGGGGGGGGGGCAACCCGTAAAACAGCTCCTGAGAGAGATTTATCGAAGTATAAACCTGCCTTTACCATGGCAGAGGTTCTTATAACACTCGGCATAATAGGAATAGTTGCAGCAATGACTATGCCTTCATTGATAGGCAAGTGGCAGGAAAAACAGTGGAAAGTTGCCTATAAAAAAGCGTATTCAAGCATGTCGCAGGCTTTTTTAAGAATGCAGGCAAATGATGACTTTCTTGATATGTCTAATATAGCAGCTGATCCTGATACTGGTATATATGGATCTCCTGCTGTTGGTGAAAATTTTAAAACCATGTCAAAATATTTTAATACTATAAAAACATGTTTTGACAACAATGCAGATGAATGCTGGGTTTGCGAAGAAGGTGAATCTGCGCTTGGTGGAGCTCAGCCGTATAAAGGTTGTCTTAAAACGAATTATGCTTTTGTCGATTATTCAGGAATTGCATGGTATATGTATAACAATATTGAATGGCCTATTATTGTTGATGTTAATGGCTTTAAATCTCCAAATAAACTCGGAAAGGACAGATTTGTTTTAAAATTTTCAGTTAATAGTAGCGATGATCTTTACATCAATTCTGCTGATTCTATACAACCGTGGGATGATCAGATTGAAAAGCAGCGCTGGTGCCCAAGTGGAAATTGTCTATATAAAACATGGCTTTTAGAATAAACTTTTTTGCTCGTTAATATCAATATCTTTATATCCGAGGTGTCTGTAGGTTGCAGGAGAAACTTTTCGTCCGCGCGGGGTTCTCTGCAAAAGCCCCGCCTGAAGCAAAAAGGGTTCGCAAACGTCTTCAATTGTTCGAACATCTTCGCCTATCGCCGCTGCAATTGTTTCCACGCCGACCGGCCCACCGTCGTATTTTTCAATAATAAGTTTCAAAAGATTGCGGTCAGTGTTGTCAAGCCCGTAGTTGTCGATTTTTAAAATATCAAGCGACTCGTTTGCAACATCTTCAGTAATTTTTCCGTCATGTTTTACAAGCGCAAAGTCGCTTACACGCTTTACAAGTCTGTTTGCAATACGCGGTGTGCCGCGTGAGCGTCTTGCAATTGCATGAGCGCCTTCGGATGTAATTTCAATGTTTAAAATTCCTGCAGTTCTTGTGATTACCTGTGCAAGTTCGTCTTCTGTATAAAATTCCAGTCTGTGAATAATTCCGAATCGGTCGCGCAAAGGGCCGGAAAGTTCGCCGGCTTTTGTTGTTGCGCCGATAAGCGTAAATTTCGGCAGCGGAACTCGAAGTGTTTTTACAGTCTGGCTTTTACCTGTTGTCATATCAAGGAAAAAGTCTTCCATTGCAGGATAAAGAATTTCTTCCGCAACTTTGTTCAAACGGTGAATTTCGTCAATAAACAAAATTTCTCCGCCCTTTAATGACATTAAAATCCCGATAATATCACGTGGTCTTTCAAGCGCAGGTGCAGAAGTTATTCGGATATTTACTCCCATTTGCTCCGCAATTACACCCGCAAGCGTAGTTTTGCCAAGCCCGGGCGGCCCGTAAAACAACAAATGATCAAGCGGCTGTTCCCGTTTTTTTGCAGCTGCAATCGTAATTTTTAAAGTCTCTTTCAGTGCGCTCTGTCCGATGTATGCATCAAACGATTTCGGACGGATGGAATTTTCAAAATTTTTGTCCGCATCAATGCTTTCCGCTTTAATTACGGGATTTTTGTGCAAACCGCCTTCTTTATCGGAGTGTTTTAAAATCCCTTTGTCTGCAAATTTGTTATCGTCTGAAATTATACTCATTCATCCTGCCTTAATTAATAAAAATAATTTGTTTATTTGTTGATTTCATGATAGCATAAAATCAAGTAACGGGATAAATATTAAGAAGGAGAGGTTATGAAAGTTTCAGAACGTTTAGAAAAAATTCCTCCGTATTTGTTTGCGGAAATTGACAGAAAAATTGCCGAAGCTAAAGCAAAAGGCTGTGATGTAATAAGTTTGGGAATAGGCGATCCTGACACCCCGACACTAGCGCCGGTTGTTGAAGAAATGCACAGAGCAATTGACAATCCGAAAAATCATGATTATCCTCCTTACAACGGGACCGAAAAATTCAGAAAAGCAGCTTGCGATTGGATGAAAAGAAGATTTGACGTTGACTTAAATCCTGATACAGAAATGCTTGCAAATATCGGTTCAAAAGAAGCTATTGCACACGTATTTTTTGCATTTGTAGACAAGGGTGATTATACTTTAGTGCCTGATCCGGGGTATCCTGTTTATAAAAATGCAACGATTTTTGCAGGCGGAACGCCTTATTCAATGCCGCTTCTGGAAGAAAACGGATATCTGCCTGACTTTGATAAAATTCCGGAAGATATTGCTAAAAAATCAAAACTTATGTTTTTAAATTATCCGAACAATCCGACAGGAGCCGTTGCTGATTTGGATTTTTATAAAAAAGCAGTCGACTTTTGTAAAAAATATGATATTCTGCTTTGTTCTGATATGGCATATTCCGAGATGACTTTTGACGGTTATAAGGCTCCTTCTGTTTTGCAGGTTGAAGGCGGAAAAGATGTTGCAATAGAGTTTTATTCTCATTCAAAATCTTACAATATGACCGGATGGCGTGTCGGTTTTGTATGCGGAAACGCAGATGCAATCAAAGCTCTCGGCACAATCAAAAACAACATTGACAGCGGAACATTCAAAGCAATTCAAGACGCGGCAGTTGCGGCCTTTACTGTTGATCAGTCTCTGATTGACAACCTTAATAAAATGTATCAGGAGTGTAATTTTGATGATGAACTTCTTCTTTATCCTT
>CALVAS010000099.1 GCA_944325585.1 Candidatus Gastranaerophilales bacterium | reverse complement strand
ATCGAGTTTCAAAAACTGTTTCACATAATATAATCTATTTGTTTTAACGAATTTATTTTCTTTTCCCTTTAAATGTTTTGGTGACCACTCAAAAATAGTAGAAAGCCTTTTTTCCGGACTTTGAATTTTCGTTACGAATTTTTGAGAAGGAGTATAAAAAATGTACTCTCTGTCATTATCGTTAATGTCTGTATCGCTGTTTGTTAAAACAGCACCGTTTTTAACAATTTCAAAAACCAATAGATCCAGCAAATTAGCAACAGCTTCTCTATCTGCTTTATATTCTTTTGCAATGCCGTCTATAAGTTCTTCCGTATTTCCCAAATAATGGAATTGAAGGATCCCAAGTCGAGTCATCGAAGTTGCCGAATTGAAACGTGCCAACTCATTGAGCATAGCAACCCAAGCGTTTTCATTGCTCACTGCGGTTAAGTTGCTGTTATCGTTGTTACTTTCGGAAAACGTTCTGCGATTTGAAAAAAATGAGGTTAGTTTTGCTACGAAATCAGAAATTGTAAAAACATCCTCGATTATACTACTGCCATGCTGCTTAATGATTTGATATATCCCGCGACGTCTTAAAAATTCCTGATAACTCTTTCCCAAATAGCAAGCAAACTTTGCGGCTTCTTGTCTGCTATCCGAAAAAGCCAAAAATTGTCTTCCGGTTTTCTTTGCTTTCTTTTTTTGTTCTTTTGCTATTCTCAGTAAAAAATTTGTTTTAGTTTCCTGTACGGAATCATCTTCAAAGGATAATTCCGGCAATTCTTCGTATAAAGATGTAGCCAAAACAGCAGTTGCGGCATCGTTTCCTAAATAAAAGCGTTTATAAGTGCCGATATGACAGTTTCCGCATTTTGCGCCGTTATTTAGGCTCGGAGCTTTAATTACCTCAACATATTTTTCTGTTCCGCAATCACAGGGCGGATTTTTAATTTGTTCCTTTGAAACAATCGCGCCACATTGCGTGCATAGATAATATCTTTCTTTATTATGTTTTTGCTCTACCTGTACGATTTGTGGAAAATCATCTTCTATTTCATCGTTTTCTTCTGACGCAAGAAAGAAATGTTCGAGTGCATCATTAAACTTATTCGCCTGTTTTAATTGATGGTTTTCAAGTTTTCCTATAATTGCATAACGCCCGCATTCATCACAGAGCGCAACTTCGAAAACAGCATAAGCAGATCCTTTTTCAAGATAAGACTTTTGCCTTGTTAAAAACATTTTTTTATCTTTGTTTAAGGTGATAAAACAGCCTTCTAAACTACGGATAAAAAAGTGATATCTTGCGTCAACTAGCGCTTTCCCGGTTTTTTGCGCACGGGTACAAATCGATATAAACGCAATGGTAGTATCCATATCAACAGACAATAGTTGTTGTATTTGTTCAAGTGATATTACTTTTTTCTGATTATTCCGTAATCTTTGATATAAAGCGGTTGTTAAAATGAAGTCATATAAAAGTTCTGACTCCGATTTGGAAGAATCGTTTGTAATTCCGTATTTGGATAATACTGACGAAACATCATTTTCTTCATTTGCCAGGTCTCTTATCAACTCATTGGAATATTCTTTTTTATTTTGTGACGGTACAAATTTTTCTCTTGTGCCACGAATGATAACGTCCTTTGTAAATTCCGCCCCGCAAAGATTGTGTGCGAATTGAATAATATCGTCATCAGAATCACAATCCGTTCCCAACGTAGCACTGGTTAAAATAAATTGAGTCCCTTGTTTAGATGTAATTCTTGCCTTCAATCGGCGCAAAAGAATAGCTGTTTCTATTCCTGTCGCTCCGGCATAAACGTGCGCTTCATCTAAAACTACAAACCTGAAATCCGAATTGGTAAACAACACATCATCATTCGGTCTGAACAACAAGTGTTCCAACATTGCATAGTTTGTAAATAAAATATGAGGAGGCTTTTCTTTCATTTCAGCACGAGATAATTTTTCATTCGGAAGCTTTGTTCGCAGTTTTTCAATTTCTTCCTTTGCAAACATTGCCTCATAAACTGCCAAAGCCTTGTCTTCATCTTCTTCGGTCGTCCCATTATATACGCCGAAAGTGATATCAGGATAATCCATCAACAGCTTTCTGATGTTTTTGATCTGATCGTTTGCAAGGGCATTCATAGGATAAATAAACAGTGCTCTTATCCCATCATTTAATGTTCGGTTTTCTTGTTCCCGTAATAATTCATTAATAACGGGGATTAAAAAACAATTCGTTTTGCCGCTTCCTGTACCGGTGGACACAACAGCATTTTTACCGCATACAAGCGTTCTAATGGCTTTTTCCTGATGCAAATACAATGGTCTTTCAACAGGTAAAATTCTTTTGTTTTTCGAAGACAGTTCCTTTTTTTCTTCTAAGCGTCTAAATAACGGAGATAAAACGCCTTCCTCAATTAACTGTTCGATTGACTTACCGCTTTGAAAAACATCGTTCACTTCAAGGTAAGGACCTGCGGCAATCATTTTGTCAAGTTCTTGTATGAATTGTTCACGCAAGGATTTGTCTGCAAACGAAAAAGAAGTTTCTACGTAGTTAATAAACTCATCTTTTATATTTTTTGATGCCTTTACGGGATTAAACATCTTTTTCAACCTCCATGATATAATAATCGATGTTTCTGTTTTTACGACCTTTTGTCCTCATTGATACACTTATTTTTCCGGTAGCATCCAATGTAAACTCATTGTCGTAATCAAACTCTTTATCCATTTCTGCCAATCCGTATCCTATATAACAGGTAAGATTTGTTCTCAGTTCAATGCGTAACGGGTTGATTTGTACTGTTTGTCCTTCGCTATCAGCCAAAAACTTTACAGGCGTACGGAATCCCGTGTTGTGATTGAGAAAAAAAAGTTCGCCGGAATATATATCGCTTTTTTCATATTCGCCCAAATACCGCAACTTGCAGATATATAAAGGACGAATCGTTTCCTCACTCGCACAGTCAAACAGCACAACTTTCCTTAGTAAAATTCTTTTATTTTGAAAACGAAAGACCTTTTCATTACCCAAAATACATTTTTTACGCAGACAAGGGATTTCTTTTTTGACAAACCCTTTCGGTAAATATACTACTTCAATTTCATAATATCCGTCATCAAATGGCAAGGAATAGGTTATCTTTTTTGAATTATCACAAGCCACGCTTGAAAGAAGTCTATTTTCTTTATAAAATCTAATTTCAAAAACAGAACTTTCATCGCCTATAAAATACTCGGGATTCCAATAAATTTCTTTTTCTTCACTGTTGACGGTTATAGCTTCACCAATAAATTTCTCTTTCGTTACTATAGTTTCTAAAAGAAGCATTTCTGTACCGGTGTTAATAAATAGTGGAAATTCAT
>CALVAS010000098.1 GCA_944325585.1 Candidatus Gastranaerophilales bacterium | reverse complement strand
CAGACTGTAAATCTGTTCCCGCGAGGGTACGGTGGTTCGAATCCACCCCTGCCCAGACTAAAAAGACTTCTTTGAGAAGTCTTTTTTATTGAAAATATTCCATGCCATGTTTTGGATGAACATTAAAACTTTTAGGAGGACAGAAAAAATAATTAGATGTGAGTTTTGCACCCTTTTCATAAACATTTTGAATTTCCGGATTAAAAATAAAACCCGCATCCTGTAAATTTTTTGAAGCAAAGGCCCCCGAACGGTCATCAAAGCATCCCAGCACAACTGCCGAATTGTTTTTTAAAGTTTTGAATAAATCATTTGCAAACTTTATTCTTATACTCTCATCTTTCAAATACGGCCAGAAGTTTCTTGCCATCACCAGTGAATTATCCGGTTTCAGCCGCAAACACTCTTTTGTCGCGTCAGCTTTATGAAATTGAATTTTATCTCTCAGAACCGGTTTAACTTTTGTCAAAAAATCAAATTCTATATTCATATCTTTAATAAAATCAGGTATTTTTTCTGTCTTTTCAAAATATTCGCCAAACTTTCCGCCGGTTTGTTTGTTTATCAGTTTTTCTTCAATATCAAACATAGGCAAAAAACCTTTGTTAGCCATGTTTACAATTTTTTTATCAATATCAGACGCGATTATTGGAAAAAACTTTTTGGCGCCGTCCTCTCCGTATTTTTGCAAAAGTTTCATAATTACTGAATAGCCTTCATCTCCGGCTGAAGAGGATAAAATATAAAAGTTGACTTTATCCGTATTTTTAAACTTATTCATCAAATATTCAGTAAACTTATCCCAATCACCCAAATCGTAGCGGAAAAGACTTGTGTCATTTCTGTATAAAAGTTTTCCGGCTGAATTACAAACATTACGGCCGATTGCACTGAACGACGGTTGATAAGTTTTATCTGCTGGCAAAAAATTATTTCCGATTTCCATACACTATCAGATAAAAAAAAGAGATTAAAATTATTGTGTTAAAACAAGCAATCTCGTCTAAAAATTAACATTACTTAAAAATTCTTGCTGAAAGACACGGCATAATGTATGATTAAAGAGTATAAATTATTATAGGAGAAGAAGTATGAAAAACATGCTGAAATTAATGTTGTCTTCTTTAGTGGTTATGTTTGCAGCGGGTTGCGCATTTGCATTTCCGGATGTTAACAGCGACTATTGGGCAGCAAAACAAATTAATGAATTGAACGAAAAAGGGGTTATCGTAGGATATCCTGACGGCACGTTCCAGCCTGATGAAAATGTAACGAGAGCGGAATTTGCAAGCATGGCAATCAAAGCACTCGGTCAGGAAGATATTCATGTAGCACAGCCTGTTAATTTTACGGATATAACAAAAGATTTTTGGGCATATGATTCAATTCAAAAAGCACTTTACTTTGATTTAATTACAAACAAATCCTCTGAAGACAAATTCAGACCTGACGACTCTGTATCAAGAGCCGAGTCAATCACAATGGCAGTTAATGCTCTTACTACTCAGGAAATTTCTGATTATAAAGCATTGACAGCCTTGCAGGATTACGCGGATTTAAAAGATATTCCGCAGGAATTTCTTATTCCGGCAGGAAAAGCACAGATTTTAAACATGCTTGTTACTATACCGTCATCCGGCGATAAAAAAATTGAAGCCAAAAGACCTGCAACAAGAGCAGAAGTTGCGGCAATTCTTTACAGAATGATTGAAGAGGCAAGACTTAACCCGAATGCAAAACTTGCAGAAGTTATGCGTAAAAAAACTGGCGAAGGATATGTAATTGAAGGCGCAACAGTACAGGGTTCAGTCGGTACAATTCCGGCAGGAAGCGTTGTTCCGATTAAATTGACTCAAGCTATCAGCTCTCAAAAGAATCAATCAGGAGATATTTATATCGCAACTGTTCCGACAAACTATGTAACAAAAGAGAATTATATTCTTATTTATGAAAAATCAGGTCTTAAAGGACAGCTTCTTGATGTTAAAGCCGGCAAATGGTTTATCAGAAACGGTGTTCTTGTTTTAGACAACGCACTGATTGTAACTCCTAATGACCAAACGGCTCATTTTTCAGCATCAGGCGAAATTACAAAAGAACGCAACTGGTTTATGAAAATAGTAAGAGCTGTTTTGAAAGGTGAAAAACTTGAAAACTTACCGGATAATACTGTTGAGATGAAACTTTTGAAACCTATAAAAGTTGATCTCACAAATGGTTGGATTATTGAATAATAAATTTATTTAAACGAGGCGCCCGCTGAAATCAGCGGGCGCCTCGTTATTTAGCAGATATTATAAAGATTACTTCGGAAGATTTTTCCAGTAGCTTTTTTTATTGTCGTCAGGATTTATGTCATTTATTGCAAAGTAAGAACAACTGATACCGTTTGACAACTGATTTGACTTGCTTGAGCAAGGGTTTCCGGCAACAGTCGGATACTCAGCATCCTCAAGTTCATCTTCCGTATAAAGTTTTGTCATCTTTACAGGTTTTATTATATCCTGATCATCTTGAACCGCAAAGGTAAATATATCAAATCCATACCTGTTCGGTTTTTGATAAGGGCCGTTTGTATCTACATCAAAATATATATTACCTGAATTAATCACCACTCCGACACTTGAACCATCGGGCAAAATTCGTAGCGGCCGCGGAGTTCCTGTAAACCCGTATTCATCAGTACTACCTTTTGAATTTCCCGTATAAAAAGTTTGAGTGTTG
This sequence comes from Candidatus Gastranaerophilales bacterium, assembly GCA_944325585.1. Taxonomy (GTDB): domain Bacteria; phylum Cyanobacteriota; class Vampirovibrionia; order Gastranaerophilales; family Gastranaerophilaceae; genus Scatenecus. Next base: position 744 of record CALVAS010000098.1, on the reverse strand, counting down.
TTGTAATTTGTAACTATATAGTTTTCGGCGATATTAACAACACCAAGCTGTTTGTAAAAAGCATCTCTAAATGTCTTAGACATCGGATAAACTTTATTAACCACATCATATGTCGCGTAAGTCTTGCGGAGATTTGTAACACCCAGTTCATTTTGTGTCATCAAATAGGCTTTTGACAGATTTGAATAAGCCTTTTTAAATGCTGTCTCATAAACTTTTGCCTGATAATTCTTTATCAGCTGCGGTAACGTCATTGCAGCTACTATTCCGATTATACCAAGCGTTATTAATACTTCAGCCATTGTGAATGATTTTATTCCCAACGGACACGATAAAATAGAATTTTGCTCTTTCGATTGATTTGAACAAAGGTTTAAAAACGTTTGAGGAGCTTTGTTACGGGTTGCCCCCCCCCCCCCGAATTTTAATCATAGTCTGCTTTTTCTACACATTACTCCTTTTGTTTTGGGAAATCTTTATTTTAATTATATCAGAAATTTTACTCCGCACAATATTATTTACTTTTGTCACCATCCGTATTTTTTGTAAATCCGGTTTGAATAATGTTTTTACCGAACTTATCTTCCAATTTATCAATACACTTGGCAAGACGCTCAGATTTTAAATTCTTTTCTTTATCCGCAAACAAAAACATTTGTTCGCCCCTGCCGGATGTAAAACCATCTAAAATAATACCGGAACTGCGGTATATAATATTCGGATTATAAATCTTTTCCAGAAGTT
>CALVAS010000097.1 GCA_944325585.1 Candidatus Gastranaerophilales bacterium | reverse complement strand
TGTTATTATAACAGACCACCATGAAGCGCCTGATGAACTTCCCAATGCATATGCAATCATAAACCCAAAGGCTCCGAACGCACTGGACGAAAATCTTTCGGCAAAAGAAATCGAAAGTTTAACTTCGCTTGCAGGAGTAGGAGTTGCTTTTAAAACCTCGCAGGCACTGCTTGCGCACTATGAAAAATCCGGATTTGTTCCGGATATTCTGCCTTATGCGGCAATCGGAACCGTTGCGGATGTTGTTCCTTTAATCGGAGAAAATCGGCACATTGTGTTAAAAGGTTTGGATTTAATTTCTCAAGGACGCCATCTTGGTATCAAAAGACTTCTTGAAAGTGCAGGCTACAGTCTTGCAAACGGAATAACGGCCGAACAGATTGCTTTTGGTGTGGCTCCGAGGATTAACGCGTCCGGAAGACTCGACACCGTTGAAGCGGCATTAAAAGTTATGCTTTCTGACAATCCGCAGGAAATCGAAATGGGTGTAATCACGCTTAACGAATTTAACAAAATCCGCCAGAATCTTTGTCAGGAAACTTTTTTACAGGCGGACGAAATGGTTAAGAGAGAGGGAAACCGCAACCCTGCGATTATTTTATTTAATCCTGAATGGAAAGTCGGAATTATCGGGATTGTAGCCTCAAAACTTGTAGAAAAATATTACAAACCCGCGTTTTTGATGACGTATTACGAAGAAGCAAAACAAATCCGCTGTTCAGCAAGAAGCATTGAAGGAATTAATCTTTATGATGCAATAAATGCAATCGGGGATATACTTGACGGTTACGGCGGGCATGCTCTTGCGGCCGGACTTTCGTTTTCGCCCGACAAAACCCCGTTTAAACTGGTAAAAGAAAATCTCAACAGAGTAATCAAAGAAATGACAAACGGAAAAGTTTTAAAACCGTTTATAAATATTGATTTGGAAGTAACGCCGGATGATGTGACGGTTAATCTGGTTGAAGAGATTTCACGCCTTGAACCGTTCGGACATGCAAATCCCAGCCCGATTTTTGTACTCAAAAATCTTAAAATCAAACAAAAGAGACTTATGGGAGATAACAAAGACCACCTGCGGCTGACGGTGAATGCGGGCAATACTGAATTTAACTGTATCCGCTGGGGCGAAGGCGATATTTCTCTTGTTGCGGGTGATTCGATGGATATTGCATTCCATCCGCAAAAAAACGAGTATCAGGGCAATGTGACAGTTCAGCTTATTGTTGATGATATCCACTCACCGTATCTGAAAGAGGAAGAAGAGGCTGTAGAAGAAAGCAAATTCAAGGTTTATGACCACCGCAAAAAAACAGACATATTAACGCAGGTAAACGATTATGTCAAAAACACAAAACAAAACATCCTTGTTTTTGCGGAAAGCAAAGCGATTCGGGACAAACTTAAACCTTATCCGGCGTTATGCGAAAGATGCGTTTCAAGAGAAAATCTGGCAGTCTGTGATGCGGTTATGTTTTTTGATTACCCTGCAGACCGCGAAACTCTGGACAGAATACTGGAAGAAACATCTCCCAAATATATTCATTTAATGAACTATGAGATTAAATATTTTGATGAAACGGAATTTTTGAAAACATTTGCCGGCATGCTGAAATTTGCGGCACACAATAACGACGGACGGGTTGAACTGTTGAGATGCGCAAGCCATCTGGGAAAATCAATTAAAATAATCGAATTGATGTTTGAATTGTTTGAGGAAGCCGGTTTTATAAAAATTGCGGAAAAAAATAAGGATTATTATAAAATTGAATTTTTCGGCACAAGCGATTCGCAAAAGATTCTTCACAGTTCAAAGTACGCGCTTGTGTCCGATATGGCGGAAGAATGCGAACTTTTCCAGAAATCAATGCTTGAAGACGATATTAAAGAGCTTGAACTGGTTTAATCACAAACTCCGTTATTGCCCTTCTTTTTGTATTTTTTTGCGGTTAAAACGTCTGTATTCAACAAGGCCTGTATGTACAAAAGCCAGAATACCCGCACCCCATGCAAAATACTTGTGAGGTTTAATCTTCTTTCTGTAACCTTCAATCGCGCTTGCTGTTCCAAAAACCAGTGCTCCGTATCCCGTAACGGTGACCGGATTAATTTTCATCTGCTTTTTGCTTTGTGTACTCGTGTTTACGGCGCTGACAGGTGGAATCGGCATAATCCTCCTTATATCTAATTTAATTAAAGTTACGAATTCCGGTAAATTATATTTTGAATTTATCTTTTTTCAAACGTTTTTGGACATCTTCAAGACTTAACTTTTTGGCTTTTATACCCATATGTTTTTCGATATTTTGCTTCAAATCAAAAAGTTCAACCTGACCAAACAAATCCATAAATTTGTCCTGATGTTTGCCGGTAAGAATAAAATACGTTTTTTTATGATGGTGTTTTTTATTTGAAAAAACAAAACTGTCAGGTAAAACCTCTTTTATCTTTCCTGCAATTTCCCGAACCTCATGAGGTTTTCCCTTGATTTTGGCAAAACCTTGAAAATCCTGCTGATATGATGAATTTATTTTTGTAATCATTATTTTCCTGTTTTTTTAACCTGAAAGTTTAAAAGCCTGTGATAATTTTTTTTTGCGCATTAATTTCAAAGAATTTAAACGGCCGCCATCTTTTTAATATCGGTTTTTGGCGGATTTCCGAACATTTTTTTATATTCTCTGCTAAACTGCGTCGGACTTTCATACCCTACCTGATAACATGCTGTTGCCGCATCATAGTCGCCGGAGAGCATTAATCTCTGCGCTTCATACAATTTAAGCTGTTTCTGGTACTGAAGCGGACTTACTTTTGTAACTTTTTTGAAATTTCTGTAAAATGAAGACGGCGCCATATTAACCTTTTGAGCAACTTCATCCATATTGAGTTTGACACTGTAGTTTGCCTTAATCAGTGTAATCGCCTGCGCAATCTGATTTGAGCGCGTTCCTTTCGTGTTAATTAATCTCAGTTGATTTCCCAAAGGCCCCGTCAAAAGCCTGTAATAAATTTCTTTTATAATAATGGGCGACAAAATCTGCTGTTCTGATTCTGTTTTATCCAGAAGCTGCGCAAGACGATAGAATGCATCCAGCAAATCTTCATCAGTATCAGCAATTGCAAGTGATTTTTCATCAGAATCAACCGCGGAAGAAAGTTTGGTCTCTATAATAAGATTTGAAATGATATTTGAATCAAGTTCAAGAATTAATACAACAAACGGTTTTTCCGAATCTGCTTCCGCCACTCTGCTTGAAACAGGAATATCAGTGCAGGATACTACATATTGTCCTTTGGTATAAATTAAATTTTCATCACCGTAAAGCATTTGTTTTAACCCCTGCAAAACAAGTATGCAGGTCGGATTATAAAAACATCTCAGAAATTCGGTCGGATTGTCTCTTCTGACAATTCTTACACCCTTTATCGAAGTCGGATAATTCCCGATGCCGGGGATATGTTTTAAAATTATATCTCTGATTGCCGTATATTTAGATTCCATAACCTTTTCCCTCTTAATAGTATAATTTATAACTTAAAAATCTTCAAAAAACAAGTGAGAGAATCAGATAAGAATTTAGCAGAATCAGGTC
>CALVAS010000096.1 GCA_944325585.1 Candidatus Gastranaerophilales bacterium | reverse complement strand
CATAATTTTTCCTTCTAATTTTTACCTGCAATCAGTTATAATAAATCAAAGCAAAATATTTTTTGCCCGACAGAATGAATTGCTTTAACAAATATTAACATGCTGAAAGTTGATTTTTCATATGCTATAATACTCATAAACAGACGATTGAAGAGGACGTATGAAAAAAATTCTTATTGTTGATGATGAACAGGATATTGTCGAAAGTTTAAAATTTGTGCTTGAAGCCGCCGGATACAACTGTTTTACTGCTTTCAACGGCGAAGACGGTTTGCGCCTTGCAAAAGAACTTATTCCGGATTTGATTATTCTGGATGTTATGATGCCGAAAATTAACGGATATAAAATCAGCAGGCTTCTTAAGTATGACAACAAATACAAAAACATTCCGATTCTGATGATTACAGCCCGTTCGCAGGAGGAAGACAAACTTATCGGCGAAGAAACCGGTGCGGATGAATATATTACAAAACCATTTGATTTGGATGAAGTTTTAAAACTGGTTGATAAGTATTTAAATAAAGATGATGATGGAAACAGTAACAAATAAAACCCTTGAAAAATTAAAATACGATCTGGTAAGAGCAGGATTGGTGCCTTATGAAACTTTGGAACAGGCACAGGAAATTGCTGCGGCTCAAAATATAAATATCGGACAGGCACTTATAAATTCAGGAACTCTTACCGAAGAAGTTTTAATAAAATTTTTGGAAAACAAACTCCACACACCGTTTGTAAATCTTGATGACTACAGTATTGATACCAAATGTTTAAAATACGTAAATTACTCTGATGCAAAACGTTTCAGAATACTTCCGCTCTTCAAAATTGAAGAAACTCTGACGGTTGCAATGGCTGATCCGCTTGATCTTTTTGCGATTGACAAGATTATTGAAACCGCTGCCTGCTCTATAGAACCCGTTCTTGCATCAGAATCAGTTATATTAAAAAAAATCAACGAGTATTATCCGGGCGACAAAACCGTAGGCGAAATTTTTACGGAAACCGAAAATTCAGGTTTTGACTGGCGCGACGAACTTCATAGCGAAGATTTATCTGACAACCATATCCAAAAAATTATCCGTTCTATTTTAAAACAGGCTATAATGGAAGAAACGCATGAAGTTCTTTTTCAACGTGAAGATGAGGGGCTTGGCGTAAACTTCAAAAAAAACGGGGAAATTTTAAGCAAAGGAACTATTCCATCTGTTTTAACCCCTTCATTCACTGCAAAGTTAAAAACTCTGGCAGAGTTGGACCCTTCAGTCAGTGAAGTGCCGCAGCTGGGAAAACTGATTTTTAAAGTTGATGATATGTCTGTGGTTGCAAGTATTTCAACTTTCCCGACGATTATGGGCGAAAGAATTTTCTTAAAAATCTATAAACCGCCAAAGGCTTTAAATAAAATCATTACCAATGACAGCCAGCTTAAAATAGTCAAAAATGCTCTTGACATGCCGGGAGTGATTCTTGTCTGCGGCTCGCCTTTAAGCGGTAAAACCCATGTAATTTATTCACTTCTGCTTGAGACTGCTTCCAAAAATAAAAACAAAAATATCATGACTCTTGAAAGTATTGCAAAATACAATCTGGGAAATGTTAATCAGTGCGAATTGAATGAAAATATCGGATTCAATATGGATAAAGCCTCACGCTTTATTGAATTTCAATCACCTGATATTATTTATCTTGAGGGAATTAAAAATAAAGAATCATTTGATTATTTTTCCAGCCTTGTTTACGATAACAAAACCATTATCATGGAATTTCTGGCAAACAATATGGAAGATTTGCGCAATAAAATGGCGATTTCGGATTTTGAGACGTTAAAATCAATTATCGGCTGCATAATTTTCATCCACTCCAAAAACAGCATTGAAGTTTTTGATAAAGAAACAGCACAGAAATATCTCGCCTGAGTTATTTTATATAGAAAATCAGATTAACCAGAAAGTCTGCAATCAGCATATAAATTGTTGACAAAATTGCAGCCTGCGTTGTTGAAATTCCGACTTCTTTAGCACCGCCGCGGGTTTGATACCCTTGCGTTGCACAAACAAGAGAAATTAACGCTCCGAAAATTGATGCTTTCAAAAGGCTTATATAAATATCTCTTGTGCTCAACCAGGCCCAAACTGAATGCATATATCGCGCCGGATGAAGATCAATTGTGGCATAAGAAATAAACATACCGCCTACTGTTCCGACGAATTCCGCAAGCAAAACTACCATTGGAACAGTAATTGCTGCAGCAATAATCCGCGGCGTAAAATAATATCCGACAGGATCGACTTTTAAAGTTTTCATTGCATCAACCTGACTTGTTACCTGCATGTTGGCAATTTCAGCGGATATTGCCGTTCCCGCTCTTGCTCCTATTGCAAGCGCAACAAAGCCCGGTGCGATTTCACGAATTAAAACAATTGCAATCGTTCCGCCAATATAGCTCTCGGCACCTGACATCAAAAACTGTTTTGACACTTGAATAGTTATTACCGCAGCTGAGATAAAGGCAATTATCAATGATATAGAAAGAGAGTCGTAACTTATTGATGCAGCTTTTGAAACGACTTCTGAAAATTTTAACTGTCCTGTTAAAAGATATTTTATGCTTTTTATTAAGTTTTGGACACACAGCCCTAAAAATTCAATCATATAACACCGATTGTTTTACGCACAATTTAAAACGGAAAAACGTCTCCGCCCCTCTGTAAAGAGACGGAGACATAAAATTCTTTAATAAATTGGCATGCACCATTTTTTATACTTTGGAACTCTGCCTTTAACAACATCAAAATAAAGTTTTTGAAGTTCTTTTGCAATAGGTCCTACATTACCGTCACCCAGTTTTCTGTTATCAATACTTACAATCGGGCTGACCTGAGCACCTGTTCCGCAATAGAAGGCTTCATCAGATATATAAAGTTCTGTTCTGTCAATAGCTCTCTCTTCAACTTCAAGGCCAAGAACGTCTTTTGCAAGTTCCATAATTGTATTACGTGTTATTCCGACAAGAATATTGTCAGTTTTCATAGTTGTAACGAGTTTTCCGTTTTGAATTAAGTAAAGATTCATTGCGGAACCTTCAGTAACCTGCCCCTGTTCATCAAGCACAACAGCATCATCAAATCCTGCATTATGCGCATCGGTTTTGATTAAGGCAGCATTTGCATAACTTCCTGCGACTTTTGCTCTCGGCGGGATTGCATTATCGCTGTTGCGGCGCCAGCTTGAAACACAGACTTTCAAACCTTTTGAAGTGTCAATATAATCACCCATTTTGTTTGCGATAATCATAAATGAATCAGGATTGTCGTATAACCCGGGTCCGACTTTTTGTGCTGATTTGTACAATGTCGGACGCATATAAGCATCTTCTTTATAATTATTTTTTCTTAAAAGATTTTTTGTAATTTCACAATACTCATCAACAGTATGAAGCGGATCCATGTGCATAATTTTTGCACTGCGGATTAAGCGTTCATAGTGTTCCGGTACTCTGAAGGCATACAATTGCTTTTCTTCTTCGTTCCAGTAAGCTCTTATACCTTCAAAAACAGCCGTGCCGTATAAAAAAGCATGTGTTCTGACAGGTATTGATGCCTTTGTGACATCGACATAATCCCCGTTTAAATAAACATACTCTGTCATATAATCCTCCTTATTAAACTAACTTACGAATCTAATATATCACGAAATAAAAAGTTTTAACAGTTTTATCAAAAAAAGCGGACATTTTTAATGCCCGCTTTCTCAAGGATATTTTAAGGATATTTTTATTGAG
>CALVAS010000095.1 GCA_944325585.1 Candidatus Gastranaerophilales bacterium | reverse complement strand
AAATCAGTAGCTATCGCAGGACTGGACGGATTCAGCCCTGTTGCTGCAGACAACTATGTTTCAAACGAACTTATAAACAACGCAAAAGTCAACGAGTTTGATGAACGCAACGAAATCATGTCAGAAGAATTGGAAAAATTTTCCGAAAAAATTGATATTAATTTTATTACAAAAACTCTTTATAAAATTAAAGCAAAAGCAGTGCTGTAAAAATTTATCAAAAGCTGTCAGAATTATTTAAGTTTTGGCAGCTTTTTTACAACATACTTTTCCATTTGCGGAATTATTTTTATGTAAAATATAACCAGAATAAGCCCCAGAATATACGCGCCAAGGACATCTGTCGGATTATGCACACCGAGCCAGATTCGGCTTAAGCCCACAAATAAAATCCACAAAACCGCAACTGTATATCCTGTGTACCTTAAAATTCTGTTTCTGCAATACTTGTGCAAATACCGGATTACCATTGCCCACAGGCAAAAAGTCACCAGACTGTGGCTTGATACATAACTGAAACTGTCAGGATGGATTGATGATATTTGAAGTTCCAGAGGCGGTCTTGAGCGTCTTACAAGAGGCTTAAGAATACAATTAAACATAAAGGTTACAAGCGGAATTGAAAACAAACAAATCAAATCCGTCCATAGTTTATTTTTTACAAAAAATATACCTCCGAACAGAAGCGGCAGCGCAATCATAACGATATACAGGGCACAATCCGGCAGCATAGGAATTGTCAAAGGCAAAAATGCCAGATGTTCCTGAATAAATATGATAAAACTCCTGTCCCATTGGGTTATAACAGGACAAGAGATTATCATAACCGTTAAAATAAGAAAAAATAGAAATAAAACTATCAGATAGATTTTTTTCATATTATTTAACACAACATGCACATTTGCCTTCACATTTATGCTCAGGAGTAACTGACGGCTTTTCTTTTGAACAGAAATGATCGCGGTCGATATAATATTCACCTTCAAGAGGGAATATTGTCATCCAGAGGTTTTCACGCCAGTCTCTGTCAAGAATTTGCTTAACATCTTTTGAATACTTATCAATCTGAGAAGTAATCTTTGGATCTGTCAAATATGCCGCAGCATTTTCATGAGTTTCATAAGGCTTAAATTCTTCATAGTATTTACGAAGAACTTCCGGACGGTCAACAATCATACAAGGTCTTAACATGTTTCCGTCTTCATAAGGGATACCGTCTCTGATTGCACGCATAAACGGAGAAGCCAGAGCTTCCGTTAATGTACAGTCTTTAAGATTGTGTGTTGCAAGGTGGACAAATGTACACGGTTCAACATCACCTCTGGGATTTACGTGAACATACTGGCGTCCGCCTGCGATACATCCCATCATTTCAGGGCCGTCACCCCAGAAATCAACAGTCATCATCGGTAATGTATTACGTGCGTTATAAACAGCTTTCAAAATCTTTTGTCTTTGTTCCGCGTTCGGCACCATGCTTACATCAGGACTGTCACCGACAGGAACATAATGGAAAAACCATGCCCACAAAACACCTTTATCTGAAAGCATTTTCATAAATTCATCAGAGGTAACTTCATCACAGTTTTGGCTTGTAGCAGTAATTGATGCACCGAAAAATATTCCGGCTTTTTTAAGCATGTCCATTTTTTCCATTACCATATCAAAACACCCCTCGCCGCGAACAGCGTCGGTATTTTCTTTTAAACCGCCTATTGAAAACATTGGCTGAACATTACCCAGTTTTTTCAATTTTTCGACAGTTTTTTCGGTAATTAAAGAACCGTTTGTGAATGTTATAAATGTACAATCGTTAAATTCTTCCGCAAGTTCAAGAAACTCTTTTCTTGCAAAGGGTTCTCCTCCGACAACGGGAATTATGTGAATTCCCATTACATCACGCGCTTCACGGAAAATTTCGCGCCATTTATCTTTTGTCAAATCTTCTTTAACGTCGTATTCATGCGCCCAGCAGCCTTTACAATTGAAGTTGCAGCGTTTTGTTATACTGGCAAGAAGAACTGTCGGCGGGAAAAATCCGTTCTTTTCATTGAATGCTGAACGTTTTCTCAAATTGTCACCGTAATAACCGTTAACAAAAAAGTTTTTAACCCATTTGTTTCTGCAATTGGGGTCAAGTTCGGTAAGAATCTTTTTCCACCAGTAAAGGTGCGGGTGTTCTGATTTAAAAAGCCACTGCATTCTTCTTGCGTGATTGATTCCGCCTTTTGAACCGGAAATCTTTTCAAATATTTTCGCAAGAGTAATCAGCTTTTCTTTACTGAAATTATTTCCCAGATAATTTAAAAGCATATCAATTGCAAAATCATTTATTTTTAATTTGATTCTGTCAAATTTTCCCATTGAATTGGGCTGCCATACTGTTGATTGTTTTTCTACTCTCATTTTTTTACTCCTTATTATATGTTTATAATTATATTACAAACAAGAATTATTTTTAATTTTATATCACTATTGCGAACTTATATTAACTATGTAATAATCTGACTATGAATAAGGTTTTAATCGTAAACAATCCGAACGCAGGCCGCAAAAAAGCAATCAAGTATAAAAAAGCAGTTATCAAATTCCTTCTTCGCAAAAATGTTGAATTTAAAAGTATTGAAATTGATGAACTTGATAGTGATAATATTAAAAATGCCGATTATATTATCGCAATCGGCGGAGACGGAACAGTAAACAAAATAATTCCATATATTATTAACACTGAAAAAGTTCTCGCAATTATTCCATGCGGTACAGCCAATCTTCTTGCGGCAAAACTGGAAATTCCGTCAAGTGTAAATCGTGCATTAGAAGTTATCGAAAAAAACAAAATCTCACAAATCGATACCTTAAAAGTAAATGATGGGTTTTCAATACTCCGTATAGGATTCGGCTATGATTCCGATATTATCGGAAAGACGCCGCAATCTTTAAAAAACAAATTCGGATATTTTGCATATTTTCTTGCGGGAATTTTGTTTGCACTTCGGCTGAAACAGAAAAAATATACACTCTTTTACGATAATAAAAGACTTTCCGTTCTTGCAACCTGCATAATTGTTGCTAATGCAGGAAACATGTTTAAAAATCTGGTATCTGTCTCAAACAACTGCGCACTTAAAGACGGTTTGTTTGATGTATTTATTTTAAAAGTCAAAAATCCTATTATGTTCTTTTTTGAGTTCTTGATGATATTATTTAACAGAAAACTTTCAAACTCTAAAGCCATGTATTTCCAAACGTCAGAACTTTCAATCAAAAACGAATTTATTACAGGTCACATTGACGGGGAAAAGAGAAAATTTAAAGGCGATATCAAATTTAATATCGCCTCTCAATCTGTTAAAATATTTTCAAATTCTGATATTTGTTAACCGGATTATTACATTACATTTATACCTATACCCGCACGAATTTTAAAACCTTGAAAAATTAATTATATGTTAAGTTTTTTGTAAAATATTAGCCGATCGGACAATTTTTCTTGCTTAATATATTTGTTCATGATACGGTCATTTAAAGAGAGAAAAATTTAGTTGTAAGGGGATTTAGATGATTACCGAATCAAGAAACAAAATGACGTTTGAACGTCTTAAATATTACCGTCATTTGGGCGGCGGAGCTCTGGAATGTATTGCAAGCCGTCTGTCAAAAACACCGAAGCCGTTGTGTTTTTCATTAATGGTTACAAGCAGATGCAATTGTGACTGCGATTTCTGTTTCTGGAAATCTAAAAAAGGGCAGGATGACATGCCGACTGATGAAATTGTCAGATTGCTGACCGAAGCCGGTCAAATCGGATATATGGACAGTATTCTCTGGGGCGGCGAGCCTCTTTTGAGAGAGGATTTTGCCCAAATTTGTAAAGCCTCTCATGATGCAGGTTTATATACAAAAATTGCAACAAACGGCTGGTTTCTCGAGACAAATC
>CALVAS010000094.1 GCA_944325585.1 Candidatus Gastranaerophilales bacterium | reverse complement strand
TCATACCTACTATTACATACTTGTATTATGGAATTTTTAATCTTTCATATAATCCCTACAAAGTTTAATTTTTAAAAATTTATCTAATTCGTTCGGCTAATCCTGCCCGTCAATTGAAGAAATCAAACAAAATTATTACCATTTGGTAAGAAACGGAGGGTTTATTATGAATTCAGAAAAATTAAGAGGAACAAAAACAGAACAAATATTAATTAACTCATTTGCGGGCGAATCTCAGGCGCGCAACCGCTACACGTATTTTGCTAAAAAAGCAAAGGAGGAAGGGTATGAACAGATTGCAGAGATATTTTGCATGACGGCAGAGAATGAAAAAGAACACGCCAAACTGTTTTATGAATATATCGGCAACACAAAAGGTACTGTCACGGGGTCATATCCGTTCTTTCTCGGAACCACAGAAGAAAATCTTAAAAGCGCAATCGCCGGCGAACATGAAGAATGGTCAAAACTTTATCTTGAAGGCGAAGAAGCCGCAAAAGAAGAAGGATTTGATGAAATCTCCGATACATTTAAGCATGTAAGACGCGCGGAAGAACACCACGAATCAAGATTCAAAAAACTTCTTGAAAATATTGTAAACGACACGGTATTTAAAAAAGATTACGAAACCGACTGGATGTGCAGAGAATGTGCATACATTCACCACGGCAAATCCGCTCCTGCAAAATGCCCGAATTGCAAACACCCGCAGGCTTATTTTGAAGTTCTTTGTGAAAAATACTGAGTTTTTACAAGGCGCCCCGCGCATAATCTTGCGCGGGGCGCCTTGTAATACAATTGTTAACAAATGGTAAAAACATTATATTTGTCATATAATACTTAGCAGGGATATGGGTACAAAATCAAAATTTTTTATCGGATTATTAACTGTAACAGTATTATACGGAGGCTACTACTTCGGCATACCTGCTGTTTTAAACAGACCCGGAAATGTTGATTTTCTAAAAACCTTCATAAAAAAAGAATACGGATTTGATACAAGAATCACCAATCCCAGAATCAAAATGGGATATTTGCCGGCAATATGGATAAAAGCTGACGGTTTTGAAATCTTTAATAACGACAATTCCGAGGCTTTAAGTTTCAAAGGGATTACCACACGCGTAAAACTGCTTCCTCTTATTTTAAACAAAGCTGAAATCAGTCATTTTGATGCGGATTCGCTTCATGTAAATCTTATATTTGATAAAAATTCACAGCTTAAACTCGGACAATACCCTTTAATCGGGCTTTCACAGCCCAAAGTTACGGTTAATAAGGCCGTTGTGGAACTTGATGAATACAAAATTTCTCTAAAAGATGAAACCGTTGATAAAAATATTATTTTGAACGGAAAAGATTTTATTCTTTATGATTTTACAAATAATAAACGAATAAAATTTGCAGCCGACAGCGATTTGTACGTAGGTAAGGAAGTATCAAAAATCAGAGCTGATGTTGATGTTAAACTTCCTCTCAACAAAATCACTCAGGACAAAATCCATATTAACGGAAAAATTTCAAACCTTAATCTTGCAGACTTTTCATCATATGCAAAATATCTTTCCCAGAACAAGATTGAGAGACTTTCGGGTATAATCAATCTCAATGTTTCAACTGCCACTGGGCTTGATAATCACAAACTTTTGAAAGGCGATATTGAAATTGATAATTTGGGGATTATGCAAAAAGATATTTCCGCATCAATTTACTGCAAAAACAAAATCAATATAAATACAAATCTGAGTCTTATCCAGAACGGAATTGAAATCAATGAACTTACATTTAAATCAAAAGGCATTGACACATTTCTTTCAGGTAAAGTCGAAAAACTAAACTCAAAAAATCCTGTATCCGATTTAAAACTTTCAATCAACAAATCAAGAGTTGAAGATTTTCTTCCGTTGATTCCTTCAGAAGAGAACATTGCACCACAATTCAATCTTTATCTTCTGAAAAAATATAAATATTTTGGAGATATAATAGGGCATCTTGAAATAAAAGGACGTTTTCCGGAGCCTTCTATTACCGGAAATATCCTTTCTACTCAAGGGTATCTGATAAACCCGATTCCGAACAATACACCGAAGGCAACAATTAAACTAAAATTCCGCGGCGATAATGCTTTGCTTGATGCAGTCGTGCCGGCCAGTCAAACTCAAACAGTTTATGTAAAAGGGCCTATTGAAGTTTATAAAGACAAAGCTGTAAACCTGTTAATCAAAAGTACAAACAGTGTTGATTTAAAAACCGCTCAGAATGTACTCAATCCGCTTCATGAAATTTTGAAATTTGATTTGGGTCCTGTTCCGATTATGGATATTAGAGGCAAAGGCAATATTAATCTTCATGTTGTCGGAACAGGCAAAGATCCGCATGCCTGGGGAGTCTTTAATTTTACGGATACAACAGCGTCATTTCTGGATATTCACAATATGACACTCACTAACGGACGAGGGTATCTGAAGTTTGACGATCAAAATACCCGTTTTGTTACGGAAACAGCATATCTCCACGGCAAACCGGTTTCTGTTGACGGAACCTGCACGCTTCTTGGGGTTTTAAACTTTAAAGTATCAGGTCTTAACCAGAAAACTGATGACCTTTTGAAAATTATACAAACCTCCCCGATGCTTAAAGATATTCAATCGCTGATTTCTCCGATAAAAACAGCAACCGGACTCGTAAATTTGAATCTTAATCTGACAGGCGAAGTCAAAGATATTTATGACGTTGTATTTAACAAAAACATTTTTGCAAACGGCAAATTGGAACTCATTAACAACAATGTTGCATTAAATGATGCTCCGATAAACTTAAAAAATCTTTCCGGAAACATTAATTTCAAAAACTTTGATGCGGATTTTAACCTTTCGTCAAGTATTGATAAATCAAAAATCAGAACAAACGGTTCTCTTAAAAATATGATTCTTAACGCAAACGTCATTTCAGATAAGTTTACCCTTGCCGACGGATTAAAAATTGCAGCAGGCGAAAATAAAAAAATTCCGTTCTTAAATGATCTTGCAACAATCAGTACAAGTTTTATCGCTCACTACAAAGGCCCGATTGACAAAATAGATTACAATGCACTATTTGTAAAAGGAAAAGTCTACGGAAACCGCGGCAGCAAAAGTATTTTAATCACAGATGGCGGAACCTTTGAGCTTAACAATTCACATTTTAAACTTTCCCCTATACACGGAACCTTTAACAGTAATGCCTATATTTTGACTGCAGATATCACAAACATTCTTTCGCAGAAGCAGGATGTTAACGGTTATTTTTCAATGAACAATATCAATCTTGCAAATCTGGAAGATTTCAAAAAACTTGATATTTTCCCGACAAAGTTTAATCCCGACGATATCAAAGATATGCATGGTGTACTTGATATGACCGCAAGAATCCGCCACAACGACCTTACATTCTTTACACAACTGGGCGGAACCGAATTTACATATGTTCCAAAGCATATGAAAGTAAAATTCAACGGCGGGAATGTTCTTATCAGGAACAACATGCTTTCTTTAAACAACATTAACGCATACTTTGGAGAAATGCCAGTATTTGTAGACGGCAAAATCTATAATTTCTATAAAAAACCCGATTTGAGACTGTATGTCAACGCAAAACCAACACAGGAATTCTTTGACCAGTTCTTTAATAACAAAGCTGTATATCCGATAAAATTGAAAGGCGACGTTAACATATCATCAAGATTAAGCGGGCCTAAAGACAAGATTTCAGCAAAAACAGAAGTCAAAATCGCGGAAAACTCAAACATTTATTACATGGGTGCAACAATCGGCGATGCAATGAACCCCGTAAAACTTTATCTCGACAACATTTACACGCCCAAATGGGTAAAAATAAATAACTTTACATATGACAAAATCATTTCGTCACAAAACAACAAAAATTTTGCAAATACCCAGCTTACATCTAACGGCACAGTTGAATTTCTGCCTGATAACAATCTTGCTTTCAAAAACTTCAAAGTAAAAACAGAAAACCCGACTGATGCAAAAATATTTAATATAATATTCAGAAAACCGTTTATGAAACAGGGAATTTTCACATCAGACCTTGTAATAAACGGAACGGCTTTAAATCCGAAAATTCTTGGTAAATTTGAAATTACAAGCATAGATATTCCGTTCTTTGATTCAACAATAAACGAAGTCGGACTTGACTTTAAACCTGACAAAATTTATATAACTTCAAAGGGTGTTGTTTTAACCAATCGCATAAATCTTTCGGCTGTTATGAAAAATAATCTGACACCGCCTTTCAGAA
>CALVAS010000093.1 GCA_944325585.1 Candidatus Gastranaerophilales bacterium | reverse complement strand
AAAATTCCGTATTTTACGGATAAATACCCTGCAAGGCAGCACAATGATTCAACCTGTTTTTGAGTAAGCGGATATTTTGTCTGCTTTTTATCGGATGTAAAACCTGCCATTCCGCAGACAGATAATCCTACACAGCCGGTATTTCCGCCTCCGCAGTGCATTGCATAACTGCCGTCATAGCAGTTTAAGTTATCTTCAGGCTTATGTTTTCCTGCATAGATTCTGCCGTATTTATCCACGCAATAATGGTATGCTGCCAAATCTTCCTTACAGGGGAAATTCGAGCCTGCTGTCCAGTGCAGGCAAATTTTATTCAAGGTTGCCATATTTTTCTCCTCTTATTACTGAATCTCTTGCACTTTGACGGTCAACAAGCAGTTGTTGATATTCTTCTTCCGTCAATGAAGTTTCTATCCCCTGAGCCTGCTGATCCCTATGTCGTGTTACTTTCCAATCCGTATCATTTAAAAAATTAAGTGCAGTATTTGTTGTTGTCACAACCTGATTTATTTCTGCAAGTTCTTGTAACTCTTCACTTGAATATTTTTGATAAATCCCGTTTGTGTCTAAATAATACAAATTTGGTTCAGAGGCAAAAACGACACCACCAAACATTACAATATCTTTTCCATTGGATTGCTCTGACAAAAGTTCCTGCCATTCATCATCAGAAAGCTGAATTGCTCCGTCAAATTTTTCGTCATAAAACCCGTAGCCTACATTTTCTTTAAATCCGAAATATTTCATAAAACTCCTTTCATTACCAACCAATGGCAATCCAGTCTATATTTGCACTTCCCTGTTCAAATCTACTGGTAATATGGAATCTGTTAGCCGCAACTCTGTAAACTTGAGCGGTTGAACCTTTATTACCTGCTCCCTGATAATATCCGGCTGCTATTGCAAGTGCTCCACAGGTTGTAGGAAATGCAATAGGAAAATAAATATCTCTTGAAGTTCCAAAACCAAAACCTGTTGCACATCCCCATTGAATAATAACTGACTTGCCACTTGTAACAGGGATTTTAATATATCCGTTTCCCTTCAAGCTAACACCTTGACCTAAAACTTGTGAAACAATATTTTTCACAAAATCAGTATTTACGGTTGTAGGATTAACTACAGAAGTCCCAGTTCCCATGAATAATTCTTTTGTATCTTCACACCAAAGCGGCATACCGGAGGGAGCAGAAGCGGGTAAATCGGCTTTATTACCACGCCGAATTCGTATATTAGTCGGCATTAAAATGTTCCTCCATCAACATCTCCCATATAAACTGTTGTAAATTCAAGCCCATCTTCAGCTTCATTTACGACAAGGATTTTTCCTTTATTTCCTGTAAGTTCCCCCGGACAATCTGCCAAATCCGTAAAATTTTGCGGAACAAAAGGTCTGCCCTGAATATTTTCCCAGTCAATTACCATATCCAAATCCTTTAATTCGGATATTTTTATCCACTGTGTACCATTACAAACATATTCTGCCCCGCCCGTTTCAACGGTTTCATCTGCCGTTGCATCAATTACAAGAGCATGTAAACCTGAAAATTTTTCTAATGCATCACGTGCTGCAATATCATCTACAACATATGCATCTTTAAACACAGAAGGAATTTGTGTTGTCGGGATTTTTCCGTTGACATCCAATGATGCAAGTCCGTTATTCTGCCCTCTTTGTAATGCAATCCGGTTATCAACTGCTGTTGCAAAATCCGTTACATTGGCAGAAGTATGTGTATGACCTACATCTGATTTTGTTGCAAGATACTCCGCAAGCTGTTGAGCGTTATTAAAGGCTGTTAGAGCTTTTCCTTCACCGTTGCCTATATAAAATTTCTTTTCATCTGTTGTGTATAAAAGTGCACCTGCCGAAGCTTCACTCGGCAAATTCGCTTTAAGTCCACGTTTAATCTGAATTGTTCCCATAAATAAATCTCCTTTTGTTTCTAAAATTCACCTGCATCAATATTTTCAGCATCATCAACAATACCGTTCTGATTTTTATCGTAAATACTTGTGTTCATTATCAAATCAGGAAGAACAGGCGGCTGAGGTATTTCAATATCTCCCTTGTCAGTAAACAGTCCGCCATCAACAAACTCACAAGAATCAACAACTCCATTGCCATTTGTGTCATATAACCAAATCGGCATTAAATCAGGGTGTTGATGACTTTTTATTAAATCTGTTACAAATTCCACTGAAGCATACTGGATGCTTGGATCAATTTTTATTTGTACGGCATCGGGATTTATCCCTTTTAATCTCACCTTAATCCATATATCTTTAATTCCGCCCTGTTCCTCCTGCGGTTTATAAGTTAATGGCTGTCTTGCAATTAAAATTAAATTATTTAAACTATCAAAAACACCGACTTCTCTGATATAAAATCCGCCAATGTTATGCGGTATTAGAGCCGTTGCAGAAACTCCGTCAACTTCCTGAGTTTCAGCACGATAAATCTCATTAACCAATGCTGTCTGATCCTGACGCATTTCGTAATATTCGCCGCAAGCATCACCCACAGCAATGTATTTTAAGTCTAATTTCGTTCCGGCTATCAAAGCCGCATTTATCTTCTCAAAACCTATATATGTAATTATTGAATTAAACTTCATTTCCTCAACAGAAGAAGTCATATTGTAACCTCCTCGCTTGTCAAAATATAACTTGCTATTGGTAAAACTGCTGTTTGTGTGAGATAAATTGTAAGTTTTTCTAGCCATGAACGAACATTTTTATGTGCATTGATTATATTTACAATGCGTGTTTCCAAGTCCGACTCATAACTTGTTTCTAAATCTACAAAAACTTTAAAGAAAAATGGTTCTCCGTTATATTCAAACCATTCCGCAATATCTGCCCTCAAATCTAAAACTTCAAGTGCACTTATAATTGCGTATTTAGTACCACGATATTTATGTAATTGAATTGCATTCTTCAATAATGCACGCTTTTCCGCTTCCGTTTTACAAAAAATCCATCCTTCATCGCCGGTTATATGATACTGTTCTGCTAAATGAGGCAGAACATCTGACGGAATTGTATCAATGTTTGTCAAATTTAAAACATCCAGTTTTAGTTTTGCGTAGCGTTCTTCACAAATTTCATCAAAAATCTTTAAATTAATATCATCAATCGGTGCCAAATTTCTTGAATTATTGGCGGTTCTCAACCTTTGTACTTCGCTTTGCAATTCTGTTGAATTGCTCCGCTTCGTCAGGTTGTTCACAGGGGCGAGTTCCGCTTCGCTCCACTCTTGCCAAAATTCGCTACTCATCAGCATATCCTCCGATTGTTATGTCATAATTTATCAAATTTGCCCATTGATATTCCTTGATATCTATATCTTTCGGAGTTTCAAGTTCAACTTTGAATACCCCGTAAATGGTGTTTAATATAGATATGATCTGCGTCTGAACAACATTTTTCCCTAATTTTTCAGATAAAGAGACCTTATACTCACGCATTTTGGCATCAATAGTATTTTTAACTGTAGCCGAATCCGCATCAATATATAGAATAATGTTTGCCTTTATTGAAAAATCAACATTCTCAGCAGAAATTACTTTTACACAGTCAGTAAGAGGGCGGATTTTACTATCACTCAAGTAATTTCTGACAATTTGTAAAATTTCTTCTGTAGGATTTCCGTCCTTAGTCAAAGGATAAACATTCACAATTCCCGGACTTGGAGAAGTTATTGCAACGTCTATTATTGATTGGTGAGCAGATAAAGTATGAAAACGATATGCCCCTTTACTGCCCGCATTTGAAAATTGTTCAGGAGATTGCCGTATGCGTTCTCTTAAACTATCAGCAGTTTCATCATCCACTCCTCCGCTTGAAATAGTTATGTTTTCAACGGTTGAGATGTAACTTAGTGGAGTTATAAGGTTATTTATTGAGCCAATCGTGTAGTTATTAGATGCACTTCCCGGGGTTTCACATATAGCCTCTGCTGTAATTGAAGTTTCTCCGGCTTTTAACGTAACCGCTTCAGTTGTTTGGAATATGAATAAGCCGTCTTTAGTTTCAACTTCACACCCTGCATCAATCTTGAAATCAAAATCCAATGCCTCATCAACTGAAAATTTTAAGATCGTATGGGAATAATTCGCAAGAAGTTTGGTTACTCCAAAAGGTTCGCCTATATGTTCCAAAACTTCTAACGGTGCATAACTCAAAAGATTTTGTTTCGCAGTTTCCTGAATTTTCATTCTTAAAACAGTTTCACGATAAGCTCCTACATCAATCATTAAACGTTCAATTTGTGCAGGTTGAAGTACCTTGCCGCTTTTTTCTTCATAAGCGGCAATCCATTCTTTTGTAACAACATCGGGATCACGTTCGATAAAATTAGGTTCAGGCAGTTG
>CALVAS010000092.1 GCA_944325585.1 Candidatus Gastranaerophilales bacterium | reverse complement strand
GACCGAGTATGACAGTATCAAGGGTGTTATTGAGAAGAATGTTGAGAGAAGTTTTAAGGCTTTTTCGTAAATGCTATCTGACTGATAAAAACTTATGAACCTGCGGGATTAAACGAACTTTTGAGTATTTTTTCAAAAATTTATCCAGAACCGTCACTGCAAAAACAGACGTGATTGACATTGCATCTTCTGACATTTTGGGCTGTAAAATCAGAAGAATCTGGTATTTTTTTGCAATTTCAATACACTTTTCAATTTCTTCATCCGTTATATTATCGTCGAAAACTATCTTTGCAAAACACTCATGCCCCTTGCAAACCTCAAAGAATTTGTCATGTGCATCAAATGAATTAATCATGCCGGTTGCGCTTTCAAGTTTGATATCAGCTGCAATAACATCAACCAAATTAATAATACGCTTTAACTCATTCGGTAAAGTTGCATTTGTTTCAAGATAAATCTTTTGATTATGCTCTTTTAGAAGCGGCAGGAAATTTTCAAGAAAGTCAACGGACAAAAGCGGTTCTCCGCCGGTCAGTGAAACCGAATATATTGTATTTAAATCAAACTGCTTAATAACATTAAAAAGTTCATCCGGCGTATATTCTTCACTGTCACCGGAGAAATCAGTGTCACAATAGTGGCATCTCAAATTACAATCACAAAACCTTATAAACAACTGTTTTGCGCCGAGATAGGGGCCTTCTCCCTGAATTGAAGCGAACACTTCTTTTATTTTTGCGGTATCACCTGTATGAATGGGTTCTTCGTTAATCATATCAAATTCTCTCTTAAATTTTTTCCCGAAAGATTTTTGAGCTTTCTATACAAATTAATTTCCTCATCACTAATCTCGTCGGGAATTTGTATTCTTACCGTAACTATTATATCACCAACAAGATTATTTTTCTTTAATCCTTTTCCTGAAATTCTGAAAACCTGTCCTGATTTTGTTTTTTCCGGTAACGTCAACAGCACATTACCCCCGTTTAATGACGGAATTTCGATATCTCCGCCCAAAACTGCTTCAAACGGAGATATCGGAACTTCACACGTTAAGTCATTTCCGTCAACACTAAAGAACGAATCCGGCAATATTGTAATTTTCAAATACAAATCGCCGTTTTTCCCCCCGTTTATCCCCTTTTTTCCCTCGCCCGGCAGCCGTAACTTTGCACCGTCTTTCACCTTTGCGGGAATTGTTACGTTAATCTTCTGGTGAGTAATTATCTCACCTTTGCCCTCACATTCACTGCATTTTGAGTCATTTATAAATTTTCGTCCTCGACATTTTGGACAAACACATGTTTGCATTACATTTACTATTTTATGAGTTCCGCTAATTGATTCCTTTAATGAAATTGAAACATCCGTGTAAATATCTGCACCATTTACAGGCTTTTCTTCTTTTTTAGTGTGCTTCTTTTTGGAAGTTTTAGAAAAACCGTCGATTATATCGTTTATCATTTCAGTGAAAAATTTTTCGTCTTTAGTGGAGTTTTTAAACTTTATTTCATCTTGATGCTTTGAAGTTTTGGAAGAAGATTTTGTCTGAAAAGAGGATTCAGTTGCTTTACGAAAAGTTTTTCTGTATGTTTCGCCTGAATTTTCCGGTTTCTTTGCAGATTTAAAGAAACCGTTTAAGGTATCATATTGTCTCCTTTTTGTTTCATCACAAAGAACTTCATAAGCCTCTGTGATATCCTTAAACATTTTTTCGCCGTCAGGATTAATATCCGGATGAAACTTTCTTGCAAGACGTCTGTAAACTGCTTTTAACTGAGCAGTTTCAATATCCGGTGTAACTCCTAAAATTTCATAGTAATTTTTACCGCTTTTCAACATATAAATTCTTTTAATGATGTCAAATAAAATATCAAGTTAATCGGTAAATTTACAAATATCATTTCTGTATTTTTTACCGCTAAAATTTATAACATCAATGTTTTCATAAAGCAATTCCCTTGCACGGGTAAGCGTGGAGGAGGTTTTTGTAATAACAAGCGACCTTCCGCCTGAAGTTAAGTATTCAAAATATTCGTTACGCTTTGTATTAAAGTGATTTATATTAATATCATCATCAACAACATCAAGTCCGCTGATAACCGAGTCCTTAAGTTTGCCGGAAGAAAGGACACATGAAACAGATGCACGGTCAGAAATATTCAAAGTTTCATAATCATCCGCGAAAGATCCGATTGCGCAGGCTTCAAACAGAGTATAAAGATTTTCATCAATAAGATTTAAGACAGCCTGACAATCATGATTTGCAAGGAATGGTTTTAACTCAAGAATCGAATAGGTTCCGTCGTTTTCAATAACACCTTCAATACCAAGAATGCCCAAATATGGAGTTTCTCGTCTTGCAAGAGTTTCAATAACAGGAGACGCGACTTCATATAAAAGTTTTTCCTGAATTTCATAAGATAATTTGTAATCAGGGCAATATGCGCCCATTCCCGGGGTTAAAACTCCGCCGTTGCCGTTTTCCATAAACTTATAGTTTGCACAGGAAGTTAAAGGCAGAAAATGATAACCGTCCGTTATAACATAATAAATAAACTCATGACCGTAGACAAAATCTTCCAGTATAATTTTGTTTGCGCCTGACAGAAACAAGTCCTCAACAAAAACAGAAGCGGTTTGAACAGTATTACAAACCTGACGGTCAGCCCCTTCTGTACTTTCATCCGTTCTTATTACAAGCGGATAAGAAGATTTTTTGACATAATCCGCTGCAAGCTGCTGTTTTTCAAAAATTCCGAATCTTGGTGTCGGAATATGAAGTTTATAAAGAAGTCTTTTGCCGGCAGACTTTGAAATTGCATACTGCGCACTTTGGGCGGAAGGGGCAAATATCATCTGTCCGTTCTGCTGAAAAAGTGTTGAAATATCTGCTTTTATAGCCTTTTCATCCGTTGCAATCGTTAAATTAACTGCGTTTTCCATTGCGAATTCAAGCAGCTCAGATACAGAATCCGGTCTTATGTCAACATTTTCGCAAAACTCACCGGTTGCAGAATTTCCCGGTGCCAGATATACTTTTTCAACAAACGGATACTCGGAAAAAACTTTTGCAAGAGCGTGTTCTTTTGCAGAATTTCCAACTATCAAAACTTTTTTATTATTCAAATTCATAAATTTATTATAATGAATTAAAATATTTATCTCAAGGTAATTTTTGATACTGTAAATGTATGATTTTAACAAAAAAATAATAATTTTTCGTTAAATTTGTGATATAATAATGAAAAATAAAAAAATATTATTAAATAAATATCACGTTAGTAAGGTAATAGGTATTATAGAATTATGTCAAGTTTAGTAAGTTTATTATCAAATGTATTTGCTCCGCAGCAATCAGTTGCGGTAAGCACACCGTCAATCAGTTCTGTTTCTGCAGGAACTAATCCTTTCAGCAACAATCCGTTTGTTAATTACAACGGAAACAGATATAACAGTCAGACTTATGCTAAAAACAATCCTGTCCGCGGAGGATATTTTGCCGGATATTACAACGGCAAACAAAATATTGTCGGACAAAGACTGTTTGTTGAAGTTTAATTTAAATATTAATATAACTTTTAAAGAGTGAAATTTTAAATTAAGATTTCACTCTTTGTTAATCAAAAACTGCAATTATTCGGCACTGTTTTCCGCAATTTTATAAACATCATGAGTAAACGCGTATTTGTAAAATGCAAAGAGCGTCAAAAGTGAAATTATTAATGTTGCTGCAAAACTAACATAACTTATTTTTACAATATATTCCCCGGACGCATTTAGGAATTCCTCGCTGCACAAAAACAGATGTGCAAACAGGTAAATTGCATACGGCACAAATGTTATTTTCCAAATCAGCTGTTTTCCGAATTTTATATTGTATGCGTAACCAATTGCATAAAACACTTCTATTAAACATGCAGCCATCCAAATATAATCCCAGGCGTTATATCCGGTTTTGTCTGCAAAAATAAGATAATAGAAATTATTTATAACTGATGTAACCGCAAAATATGTCAGAAATATTTTCCAATAGGGTTTGTCAACATCCGACATTACCGGAAAATGTTTTTTATACTTAAAATACGCGCAAATAACAGGAGAAAAGAGTATTGAATAAAGCGCTATAGAGCACAGTATCAAAAGCATAAGGGATGATGAGTAAATAGCATTGTCCGAAATATCACCCACAAGATTATATTTAAAATATGCCATCATCACCGGCATTCCTGCGATTACGGCAGAAGCCATAATCAACAGAATAAAAAGCACCAGAAATGCAAAAATTATATTATTTGCTTTTAGCGAAAACAGCTTTTTCTTCCATCCGAGAGAAAAGAAATATGCTGCGATAAAAACGAATGCAAGCATCAAAATATA
>CALVAS010000091.1 GCA_944325585.1 Candidatus Gastranaerophilales bacterium | reverse complement strand
CCTGCAATGAAGTTTTCATCTCCGCCGACTCCTGCTTTGTAATCGCTTGTTCCGTTCATTCTGTGCCACAGGTTTACGTACCATTGCGCTTTATCTAAATCCGTTATCTTGCGCACTTCTTTTTCTATGTATTGTGGTACATTCGGTTTCTCGGGCTCCTGGGCTTGCCATTCCGCAAGATCTTCGTTGTACGCGTCTTCGTCGAATTGGTCTTCTGTTTCACTCATACTTTTTAAATCATGTTCAATAAAGTAAAAGAACTTTTTTAAACTTTCTGGATTTGCAGGGCCACCAAATCCAAAATCTCCATTTGCACCATATTCGTCATGTAATTCCCATAATAAATCTACAGCACGTTGGTATACTGTCATATTAGGATCTGAAGCTGGACCACCCACGGTGACTTCACCGTAAGATGTGGTTACAACCTCTTCACCTCCAGGGATGATATCACCAGAGCAGTATGCTTTTTTAGCTTCTTCAGTTAGTTTGTTCATTTGTTCTGTTCTTGTATGAGAATTTGCATTCCAGTTAAAGGTTCCGCTGTCTGGATAAGCCTCAAAAGATTCACCACTGCTTGTAGTATGTGTTCCTGGACCAATAATATCAACTAATACATGCATAAAGCAGTTTGTTGGAGTATGCCCATATGGACCAAGTGCGTCACCAAGCCCGTTTCCAGCGGCATTATTGAAGCAATCAGCAGTAGTCTCTAAAAATTGTTCATATAGTGAATTCCCTGTTGGCTCACCCGGAATCAAATAAATCTCATCAGTCGGATCAGGCTTTTGCGCCATCCACTCATCATATTCCTTATCGTACTCATCCATAGCAATTTCATACTCCGGATTTACAACCTCAATCATATCACCGGTACCGAGTTCGCCTAAAACCCCGTATTTTTCAAGAAATTCTTCCAGAGTATTTGAACTTTCGTAATTCTTTGCATCTAATTCGCTTACAAGAATCTGTCCTGCTGAATTGATTAACCCGTATTGATTCTTTAATTCCCCGTATGTTGTTAATGCGGCTCCAGTTAATGACATACTTATCTTTTCGCCGCTTCCGTCGTAATAATTGTATAAATATTCTGTCTTATTTAATGCTTCAATGTACTCATCACTTGCTTCTTGAGTCTTATCGGATAGCCTTATTTTTGCATTGGAAACGTTTTGCGCTTCTAATTCTACATGGTTTAGACGCGCTGTTATGGTCAACAATCTCGCTTGTGATGCTGCCATGCCCATTTGTCGTTCCCTTTCGCTTTAGTGGTTGATTATTTTTTGTTCTTTTAACTTCTTTATCGGTATTTTTTATCTGCTTCTTTAATTTTCGTTACAGTTCGTTACATTATTTCAGATAAAAAAAAACCTGATTTTTTCGAAAAATCAGGTACAAAATTTGTAGGGGAAAAATTAATTGGAGTTAAAATTTTATGGGATAAATAAATCTATATAAGATGCAGAGCCTGCTTGTTTGCAAGTGCTATAAAATTCATTTGTGCAAGCAAAACTTCTGATCTGTCTTCGTAAACAGCTGCCGGAGCTGCCGTTACTTTGTCTTGATACATATCTTTCAACTTGTCATCAATTTTTTTTAAATTTGCAACTGCCATATTATCAAGCCTCTCTTTTTACTTTCGTCTTATGTATATATAAAGTATATAATGAATTATATATTTCACATTTTGCTTAACTTGTTACATAACTTTACAAATCCGGTGCAAAACCTTTTTGAAAAGCAATTCTACAGGCAAAAATGTTTTTATTCTAATATAGGGGAACCAGGTAGGAAAATGGTTAGTAACTTAAATCAACAATATAATAATATTCCGATGCAGGCCGTTAACGGACAAACTATACCTGTTAACATTGATAAAGAAAAGATTAAAGAGGGTGTTGATAACTCTTATCTTGCAAACCGTGTAAAGGCGTCATCAGATGAAGAAACAAACCCGCTTCTTTATGCGGGAACCGGCGCTGCAATCTGGTATGGAATCGCACAGGGGATGGATGTTTTCAACAAAAGCTGTGCTACAGATTATGACAAATCTGCGTTTGGTAAATTGGGAGCATTTGGGGATAAAATTGCAAACAGCTGGAATAATACCGCAGTTGGAAGATTCTTTAACAATATTTTCGGCAAAGGTAAAGATTTCGGGCACTGGATGACAACCAAAAGTGATATAGCATATTCACTTGCAAACCATTCAACGCAGCCGGAATGGCATTTTGCCAAAACACCTGCATCCGGTGTACATGGATTTTTGGCTATGGATATGCAGCAGGTTTTTGATGAATATTTGAAACCGATTAGTGAAAATTCAAACAAACTCTCTTGGATTGTCGGAAAAGATGTAAATCCGCAAAGACTTGAGCAGTATGGAATGTCTCAAGCTGACATTGATACATTCCGCAAAGGACTTAAAGGAAAATCCTTTGCGGAAAAACAAGTTTTACTCCAAAAGAAAGAACTTGAACTTTTAGGCTATAAGCATGATTTTATTGAACATGTATTTAAAAGCAGAGGCAGAGAAGGTCTTGAAAAAATTGCGCTGGCTAAAAAAGTCCGCAGAGCAGGCTTTGAGTCGGTTGCAGCCTTTAATGAAGTTAAAAAAGACATCATTGCCAACCCTGACAAAGTAATGGAAGCCCTTGAAAGAGCAACAAAAAACGGAGATGTAAATGTTTCTATCTGGAGAAAAGGCGGAGCCTGGGGTAAATTTACTTCTCATATGTTCGGCAGACAAGTATCTTTGAAAGAGTATTTAAATAAATATAAAGCTGCTCTTGGCAAGGGGAATACAACATCTTTAGGCAGAGCATTGCCTAAAGCGCTTGCATGGCTTCTGGAAGGATGCACCAACAGATTTGCAGGCGGCAAGATTGCTGTTGCAATGCAGGCGGGAATCTTTGCCGATATGCTGATTCATACCTTCAAAGCTCCAAAAGGCGAAAAAGGCAAAACTCTTGCAGAACGGTTTGTAAACGACTTTACATACTTTATGGCTCTGCCGTTAGGCATTGTTGCAATGCATAAGGTCGGCGGCTTGAAGTATGCAGGTATGACAACCGAGCAGGTTAAGGACTACAGAGAGGCATTGAAACAATTTAATGCAGATGTTAAAGCAGGTAATCTTGCAGACAAAAATTTATACAAACAGCGTAAAGCTGATTTGAAAAAGATGCTTAAGGCTAATGTTAAAAACCCGATTACAAAACTATTCAAGAAAATCGGAGGATTTATAAACATTGGTAACGAAACGATTCTTGCAAGACGCTCCGGCGCAAAGTGGAATATGAATTTATTGAGAAAATCCGGCAACTTCTTCCGAAACCTTGCAGGTGTTCCTCTTAGAATTGCAATTCCAATGATGATTATTTCACCATTCCTTGCAAAACTTACGACAAAAGGCGCTCATGCAATATTTGGCAAACCAACCAAATCTGTGCTTGATGAAGATAAAGAAGAATCAAAGAATGAAACCGTAAATGCTGATGAGCAGAAAGCACTTCAAGAAGCATTAATAAAAGCTGCACAGGCTCAAGCTGCCGCGCAAAAACAAATGCCGCAGACTCAATCAAATCTGATTAATCAGTATGTAAATAGCAAGAATACGGCGGCTGGGACTATAACTCAGCAATCACAATCGAATTTGATTAATCAATATGTTGCGGGCAATATGAATCAGTCACAAAATTCTGCTAAAGCGGCCCCTATTATTAATCAGACAATTTCACAAAGTCAAATGCCAAAACCAGCGGTTTCTCAAACATTACCTGATAAGCCAAATGTTAAAGACGCTACCCTTAAACTGAATCATCAACAGCCGCAATCTCAAACTCTGCCTAAGCCGCCGAAAAAGAAAAGATATATTCCGTCGCCTGAATGTAAAGTAATGCCGTCTGTAACAGAAGATTACTCTAAAGCAGATGCAGCTATGAAGAAATCTGATGATGTTGAAAAAATGGTAAAAGAGACATTGTCAATGCGCTGATAGTATATTGAATATAAAATTGCAGTATGGTATAATAATAAGTAATGTATGAGTGTTCAATTTTGTTCCTACATTTTTTATAAAAGGGAGAGTTGACTCTCAATGACATTGCAGTATACCCGCCGATTTTAAAATCGCCAGCGGGAAACGGATTTGTCAAGGCGCTCACCCACCTGCGAGACCAGCAGGTAACAAAATCACACTTATACAGTATTCCCTGTCTCAAAAGAGACAGGGAATTAATTTTATCAGATTCTGAAATTATTCTACATAAAATTTAAATTAAGAAGTGTTTAATTTATAAGGCGACCATAGGTTTACGAAAAAGCCTTAAAACTTCTCTCAACATTCTTCTCAATAACGCCCTTGACACTGTCATACTCGGTCTGCAAGGCATTGTGTTCGGTGTCAAGTTTCTTCAGCTGATTCTCGTACTCCTTATCCTTAG
>CALVAS010000090.1 GCA_944325585.1 Candidatus Gastranaerophilales bacterium | reverse complement strand
CAGGGCAAAGAACTTCAAATGCTTGCCGATAAAAACGCAAAAGTTGTTCTTGACAATGCAAAGCTTAAAAAGATGTCTAAAATCCGTGATGATTTTAATGAAATTGGCTCATATCTGGCTGAAAAATTACGGCTCAAAAACTTTCCGCACAGAATTGAGTGTTATGATATCTCACATATTCAGGGAACCAACACTGTTGCGTCAATGGTTACTTTTATCAACGGACAAAGCAAAAAATCCGAATATAAACGATTTAAAATCCGTACAACCGAAGGCAAACCTGACGACTTTCTTTCAATGAAAGAAGTTTTAACTCGAAGGCTTAAACATCTCGGAGACAAAAACTGGGATAAACCGGATTTGATGATAATTGACGGCGGCAAAGGCCAATTGTCAAGCGTTATGGAAATTATTAAAGAACTCGGTGTCACAGGAATTGATGTTGTAAGTTTAGCAAAAAAACATGAAGAAGTTTTTCTGCCAGAACAGTCTAATCCTGTCATTTTGCCGCAAAACTCAAGTGCTCTGTTTCTTTTTCAAAGAATTCGTGACGAAGCGCACAGATTTGCAATTACTTATCACAGAAATCTACGCTCAAAAGCTATGACTAAAAAATAAAATATTATTCATTATCCAATTCGGCAAGTTTAATAAGTTTCCAATGCTCATTCAATGACTGAACTACATTATCATTCCCGATCCATTGCATAACGAATCTTTCGTCCATTCCGAGACCGCCGTCAATTTTGTTTACATAAGGAAATGAAAACGCTGCTTCCGAAATACCAACCCTGACAATTACATGCTGCTGCCCGTAACGTCTTGAATTCATACTAACGGTAAGATTATTATATCTTTGCATACTCATGTGTTTCATACCACGATAGTTTGAATGCTTATCTATAATATAATCTTTTAAATCCAGTGCCAACTCGTTAAATGTTTTAGCCATATTACTCTTCCAATCATATACGTATTTTAATTATATCATATTGTGCCGACAAGTTCAAGCGAATAGTTTTTTAAATCAAGTTACAATTTGTTCATTCAAATCTCTTTCTAATTGATATACCCAAAATTTATATTATTATTATGCCCCTTTTTTTAAAAAATATTCATAATATTATTAATTATTAAGCGAATGTATTGGCGCAGGTATTCTTCCCCCGCGTCGGACAAAATCAGTTGATGACAGTTTATTTACACTCATAATCGGTGCTTCTCCGAGCAAACCGCCCCAGCTTACAGAATCTCCGACCGTTTTGCCTATTGCGGGAATTATTCTGACCGCGGTTGTTTTTTTGTTAATCATTCCGATAGCCATTTCATCCGCAATCATGCCTGCAATCGTATCAACAGGCGTGTCTCCGGGGATTGCAATCATATCAAGTCCGACGGAACAAACTGACGTCATAGCTTCAAGTTTGTCAAAAGTTAAACAACCTTTTCGGGCAGCATC
This sequence comes from Candidatus Gastranaerophilales bacterium, assembly GCA_944325585.1. Taxonomy (GTDB): domain Bacteria; phylum Cyanobacteriota; class Vampirovibrionia; order Gastranaerophilales; family Gastranaerophilaceae; genus Scatenecus. Next base: position 3,269 of record CALVAS010000090.1, on the reverse strand, counting down.
AATCATACCCGCGTCCTCGGAAACAGGAATAAATGCTCCTGAAAGCCCGCCGACATGAGAACTTGCCATAATTCCGCCTTTTTTAACAGCATCATTAAGCATTGCAAGAGCGGCAGTTGTACCGTGAGCCCCTGCATGTTCAAGCCCCATTGCCTGAAAAATTCCCGCAACACTGTCGCCGATTGCAGGTGTCGGCGCTAATGACAAATCAATTACGCCGAACGGAATATCAAGACGTTTTGCAAGTTTTCGGCCGACCAGTTCACCGGTTGTTGTAATTTTGTATGCTATCTGCTTAATTTTATTTGCCAGAATACTCATATCCGCATTTTTCGGCAAATCTTCGATTGCGGCGCGTACAACACCCGGGCCGGAAACTCCGACATTAAGAGCGCACTCAGGCTCGCCGATTCCGCAAAAAGCCCCCGCCATAAACGGATTGTCCCCAGGGGAATTGCAAAAACATACAAGTTTTGCCGCACCTATACAGTCTCTGTCCTTTGTCAATTCTGCGGATTTTTTTATTGTTTCCGCCATTTTTAAAACTGCATCCATATTTATTCCGGCCTTGGATGAAGCAAGGTTCACTGATGAACACAGAAAATCGGTCTGTGCAAGAGCTTCCGGAATACTTTCAATCAACAGCCTGTCACCTTTTGTAAAGCCCTTTTCCACAAGTGCTGAAAATCCGCCGATAAAATTAACTCCGACTTCTTTACCCGCAAAATCGAGAGTTTTGGCAATTTTGACGTAATCAGGTTTTTCACAGGCCTCACCGATTAAAGATATCGGAGTCACAGCAATTCTTTTATTAATTATCGGAATCGAATACTCGTTTTCCAAATCATTTGCGTATTCTGCCAAATTTTTTGCGTATGTTGTAATCTTTTTATAAATATTTTCGCACACTCTGTCAACATCACGGCCAACACAATCGCGCAAACTCAATGATAGCGTCACAGTTCTTATATCAAGATTGTGCAGCTTTATCATATTGATTGTTTCTAATATATCATGTTCGTTAATCATTTCCGAAATTCAACCCGAATACCTGTGCGAAATTACGTGCTTTTACCCTCAACTTCAACTCAACACGCCGGCTCTTGTCATAATCTTCCTTGCCGTCAACCATAATCGGGTCTGAAAAACTTTTTCCCTCTACGACAAGCATCTTACGTAATTTTTCACTGTTCTGCTTGTCATAATTGGTTTTCAAAATCGCATACTGCGCAACCGCATTTGCCCTCAGCAAACTCAATTCCATATTTTTTGCGTACTGCTCATCTTTGGTTTTTAAACCCGCATAAGTCTGCGAATCAGTGTGCCCTTGAATTACAATATCCGCAATATTATCGCGCAAAATCTCTTTTGAATAAATTGTATCAAGATAAATCGGTATAAATTTATCCAAATAGGCTTTTCCTTTTGCAGACAACGTATAGCTGTTCAATTCAAAAAGTTCAAGGTTTGAAATCTTAACGTTTCCTGTCAGTCTGTCGATTTCCGCGTCAATCTTTGCCTCTTTAAGTTTTGCCGCGAGTTCTTCGGTTGCCTTCATCTGGCTTTCCTGAAGTTTGACGGTCTCCTGAGTGAATCCGGTCATTGCAAATACGAACAACGTCATAAAGATAATTGCCAGACCGAGCATAAGGTCAGCCATCGTTGTCCAGAATATGTTATCAGCCGCTTCTTCCTGTGCTGTTTTTTTGCCTAAAATTGCCATCCGGTATTCCCTCTAAAATATATCATCCACAACATCACCGCCGCCGCTCTTTTTAGAGACTTCTTTCAATTGTTTGTTCATCAGATTAATTCCGAAAATCAGGTTTTCAAGATATGGCACAAGATTTGCTGCAATACCTGAATTTAAAGCGACTTTGAAACTTTCCGGCATTTGAGCGATTAAATGCTGTAAGTTGTTATTTTGAACCTTTGTTTCACGCAAAAGTTCAAACAGGAATTTTTCGGATGAAACGTTGTCGAACAGTTTGGAAATCAAATCCTGACATTTAAGAAGATATCGTTTACAGATATTGTTGTAGGTAATCTTTTCAATAATCAAGAACAAAAGAGATGAACCTACCGCAAATACTGATACAAGAGCTGCGACCTGCATTGATGCCATCAGGTTTGCAACTGATGAAATTGTTTTTTCCTGTGATGAAAAGTCGATTTTACCGAATGCGATTGCGATGTTTAAGAAGGTAAATAACGGACCGCAGCCTGTCAAAATTGTCGGAACCGTCTGGAGAAATCTTGCATTGAATTTAGATGTTATTAAAGATTCCTCGTTGAAAAAGTAAAGCGGGTCAACTGTTGTTTGAACATTTTGAACCGTTGAGGAGACTTCTTTATAAGTAAGATTGTTGTTTTGACCTCTCAATGCAACGGACTCTGAGAAAACAAGCGTATTTTTAAACTCGAGCCAGGCAGCGGAGACATAAGGGTTTACCGTCATCCACTCATCAATTTCTTTAAATCTGAAGTTAAGGTCAGTTTTTTTGAAATTGGTCAAAAATTTATAAAATATTTTTAAATTTTTGCTGACATAAAAATACCTGTTTAAACAGAATATAATTGAAACCACAAATGTGGATAAAACAATTAAAATAGGTATATCAGTAAATATATATGCTAAATTCATCCGTTAAAAATCTCCATTCTTTCAAAATTATACCACAAGCCGATTTGTCTGGCAAAATGTTAAACTTTGTAATAGAATCCGGACATTCCTGAAATTAGCAAAACCTACTATATGTTCTTATACCTGCAGGGGATTATTTAACGTTAAAAAACATTTACAATTCAAATATAAGAACCCCCGCCTTAGACAAGGAGGACATGTTATGCTGATGGGAAACAACTGTCACGATTGCAGCAGATACAATCGAATGGAAATGAAAAATGTGAATAAAGATATTGTTGCCTGGCTAGAGGACATAGTCGAGGAAAACAACAGCCGTATTGAAAGGAAAGAATGGAAAAGTAAATATAACAGTTATGTTGTATATGATTATGAGCCTTTCTGTACAGACGGCTTTGAAATAAATCTTGTTATCACATCTTACGATGCGGCTTATTTAAGTTTCATCAAATATCTTTATGATGAAAAGATAAGCACCATTGAATATTTAAACAGTTGTATCGGAGCTTGAATTAATCCGGTGCGACAAGCGGCGCAGCCCGTTGGGCTGCGCCGCTTTGTTTAAAAATCTATGTTATAAAATTATTCTGCTGCCCCTGCTGCGTGCATAGCTGTAAAACAATCT
>CALVAS010000089.1 GCA_944325585.1 Candidatus Gastranaerophilales bacterium | reverse complement strand
AGATAAGAACCTATTTCATTAAAATCGTCACGGATTTTGGACATTTTTTTCAGTTTTGCATTGTCAAGAACAACTTTTGCGTTTTTATCGGCAAGCATTTGAAGTTCTTTTCCCTGCGCTGATTTGCCGTAGCTGATTTTGACTTTTTTCTTTGCCAGAATCTCCAGCCACTCTTCATAAAGCGCTTTTTCTCCGATGTTTTCAAGTTCATTTGATACGATTTTATCAGGATAGCCTAAAGTTAACGAATTGTAATATTCTTTGAAGAATGTAGCGAAAAATTCGGTTTTATCTTCGTCCTCAACTTCGTAAACAAAATCTTTTTTATCAATTAAGCGTCCTTCGCGAACCATAAGAATGACGATTGAAAAAATACCGTCTTCCGAAAGAAAAGAAATTATATCTTCATTAAGTTTTGTATTTTCGTAAACAACTTTTTGTTTTTCTAAAGTTTTTTTCAAATCCAGATAGCTGTCGCGCATTCTTGCGGCTTTTTCAAACTGTTCTGAGGCCGCGAACTTTTCCATCTGGATTTTAATCTGTTCCATAAGTTCAGACTGCTTGCCGGCAAGAAAAAGTTCTGCCTGATGAACTATTTCTTTGTATTCTTTGCTTGTAACCTTGTTCTGGCAGGGCGCCATGCAGCGGCCGATATGATAATAAAGGCAAGGGCGGTCTTTAAATTTCGGATTTTTGCATTGTTTAAGCGGAAAGATTTTTTTTAAAAAATCAAGTGTTGAATACATTGCGCGGACGTCTGTGTAAGGGCCGTAATATTTGCCTTTTTCAGGATTGATGTTCTTTTTGCGTACAACCGAAATCCGCGGAAAATCTTCATCAGTAATCAGAAAATACGGGTATTTTTTGTCATCTTTTAATAAAATATTATATTTGGGCTTGTGTTTTTTAATCAAATGGCTCTCTAAAATCAACGCCTCGACTTCCGTATTTGTAATAATATATTCAAGCCGTTCGATTTGAGAAACCAGAACCTGAACTTTCACGCTGTCATGATGTTTTTTGTTGAAATAACTCATCACACGGCGTTTAAGGATTTTAGCCTTGCCGACATAGATAATTTCGTTATCTTTGTTGTAGTAGATATAACATCCCGGAAGCGAGGGAAGCAGTTTTAAACTTTGTTTTAAATTCTCATTCATCAATACTATTATAACATGTTATCTAAAATGATGATACGATTTTAGATTGCAAAGTTTCGCTTTGTTTGGTATAATAAGAAGAGAAAATATATAAACAAAAGGAGCTTAAAAATAATGAAAAAGCAGAGTATGATTGAATTCCAGGGGGGGGGGGGCAACCCGCAATAACGCTCCTGAGCGCGATTTAACTTCATGTCATTCTGAACTGGCTGCAAAATCAGTTGAGACAAAGTCAAAACGTGATTTTATGCCCCTGCCTGGGGTTTCAGAATCTATTAATACCGATAAGAACAACCTTCGCTCTGCAAGTCTGTGTGACAAATCAAGTCGCAAAGCCGCATTTACGCTTGCTGAAGTTCTGATAACTCTCGGTATAATCGGAATCGTTGCCGCAATGACACTCCCTTCTTTAATCGGCAAATGGCAGGAAAAAGTTCTTGAAGCACGTTTCCGAAAAGTTTATAACATATTAAACGTGGCCTGTGAAAAAACAGTTGCGGATTTAGGTTATGTTCCAAGCTGTTATGGCTGGATTCCCGGTGACCGTCCCTATCCTGACCTTGAATGCGATAGACAGGAAAACGGCGATTGTATCTGGGTGTATCCGGATGGCGATATCCCTGAGGATTACAGCGGGCCTAAAAATTCCGGTGACTGTCAGGCATTTGAAGAGGCTTTAATGAAAAATTTGAATGTAATCCAGCAGTGTCCTGATGCCGAAGATGACGGTTGTACAGTGCATTACAAAGGTTCCGATACTATTATGAAAGATAATGATGATTCACTTTCGGATGAGGATATTATGGCTTCAACTGCTGCAACTCCTGCTTTTAGAGAGGAAATGTTGAATAAATTACCTGCAATAGTTTTGGTTGACGGAACCACCTTTATTGATCCGATGGAATCACGTTATATAAATACAGAGCCGTTTATTGATATTAACGGTAAAAGAGGCCCTAACAAATGGGGATATGATTTGTTTGCGTTTTACAGAGTCGGGTCTCCTAAAAAAGGGATATATTATATGGCAGGCTCCCATCCTGTTGAAAAAGGAGGACGCACAGCGGAAGAAATGATAGAATCCCTTATGAAAAGATAAATTATCCGTAATTCACTTCATCAATAAAAATTCTGACCCATTTGATAAGACTTGAAAGTTCGTAGGGTTTGGGAAGGTATAAATCTGCCCCGCAATTCAGAATTAGTTCTTTGTCATGAAAAATTGAGGTCACAATGATTTTTGTTGTTGCAAACTCCGGATTTTCCCTTATCAATTTGCAGGTTTCAAGTCCCTTTAGATTTTCGGCGCTGCCTGCATCAAGAATTATAATTGCAGGTTTTACATCTGCGTTTTGAAAATTCTGCCGGTTTTCAAAAACTTGAGCCTCATACCCCTGAAGTTCAAGAATAGTTTTTAAAAGTACGGTCATGGCCTCATCAGGCTCAATGACGGCAACTTTATTGTTGAATTTTCTGTTTTCAACTGAATCTTCAGCCGAAATCTTTGCTCTTTCTATCAAATAATTTGACCTGTCGGGAAGATTTGCAAGATTATGAATGTTTATTAACGCAGACATAAGTTGATGAGTGTCTTTGTATTTTTGGAATTCATTTGTTACAACGCCGATTGTTGTATGAACCAAACCCGCGCGGCGTCCGGCAGATTCGTCGCCTTCAATAATCACATACCCTCTTCTTAAATCTTGAGATGAATAGAATTTTTTTGCAACCGAATCAAATGCAAAAGTTAAAAAGTTCGCGATTTTTTCAGCTTTCAGCGGGTTTGTAATAATCAAAAATTCGTTCTCTGATATTCCGCCCAGATAATCGTCTTCGTTCAGCGAGGACTGCATTATTGCGCAAAATGTCTGGATAAGTTTGTCGGAAGCAAGTTCCGTATAGGTTTCGCGGTAATTTTTGAAGTTTTCAATGCTTATATAAAGACATCCCCATAAATCTTTTGATGTCAAAATCCTTTTTAGCGCGCGCATTGAGTAGCTGTTGTTGGGAAGAAGTTTTTTGCTGTCAAGATTTGATTCAAATTCCCGCCGCAGATGCGCCTTCATCCGCATGACAAATTCCTCGTTGTTGACAGGTTCGCTCAAAAAATCGTCTGCACCGTTTGCAAGCGCATTAAGCCTGTCCTGAACCTCTGAAGATTTGGAAAGTGCCACAATTACAGGCCGCATATTATAAGTTAATGCTCTTATTTTTTTGCAGTAATCCCCCAGATCACTGTCTATGCTGTCTGAAATTATTATCAAATCAGGCTCTTTATCCTGAATGATTTTCATTGCAGATATAAAATTTTTGCTCACAATTACTCCGGAAAGTTTGTTTTCCAGAAGTTTTTTGTATTTCACAGAAAGCTCGCGGCGTTTGTCAATAATTAATGTTACGGTATGCATTTTGCCCTCGCTTGCTTTTCAACATTGCTCGCCGGAAGCTGTACTTCAAATGTTGTAAGAAAACTCTCTTTGTCAGTCTGTTTTTCTGATTTTACGGAAATTTTTCCGCCCATTTTTTCAACCAGATTTCTGGTAATATAAAGCCCCAGACCGCTCCCTTGAACCTTTCTGGTCAGAGGATTGTCAATGCGGGAAAATTTTGTGAAAATCCGCTCATAATCCTCTTCCTTAATCCCGATTCCGGTATTGACAACCCTTATTGCAACAAATTCACAATCTTCACAAAATCCTGTCTCAACTTTGATTACGGAATTCTCTTCCCCGTATTTGGCCGCATTTTCAATAAGATTTGTGATTATTTGCTGAAATTTGTCCTTGTCCGCAAGAATCGACGGCGTTTTAGGATTTATTGCAATATCAAATTTTTTGTCAGAATACTGACTTTTTACTATCGAAACCGCCATCTCAACTGCCGGCCTTATCTCAATTTCTTTTAATAAAAGATTGTCTTTCCCGCTTGAAAGACGGGTTACAGAAAGCATGTTTTCCACAAGATTAATCAGTCTGTTCGACTGCTCCTCTATAATTTTTAAAAATTTCTTCTTGCTTTCATCATCAAGTTTGTCCCATGAGGCAAGCATTGTCTGCGAAAATCCCCGTATTGAAGTTAGCGGTGTCCTTAATTCATGGCTTACTGTTGAAATAAAATCTTCATAACTTTTTTCAATTTCACTCATACGCCCATTATAACAAATTTTTTGCAAAAATAAACCCTACATCATTTAGAGGATATTTGAATAATTTTTCAAAGTTTCTGTTTTTAACATCCGTAAACAAAAATACAGATATGAAAAACGAAAGTTTTTCATACCTCCTCCCCAAGTCTGGTAGCCGTTCTTATTAAAAAAAGACGGCTTTTTTTTATCCCCCTTGCGGAAACTGAAGAAATAAGTTATAATGAAAATATGCTGTGATAGTTAATAGACGGATTAAGCACCCGTCATAAACCTGTACTCAAAGTAAAAGTACGGGAAACCGGTAATTGTCGTTAGAGCAAAGGAGCGAAGAGGTATGAAACACAGATATAGCGTGGAATTAGGGGGGGGGGGGCACCCGAATAACGAGCTCCTGAGCGGGAAAGCGAGAACTAAAAGTGGTAAAAGCCAGCCGCAAC
>CALVAS010000088.1 GCA_944325585.1 Candidatus Gastranaerophilales bacterium | reverse complement strand
ACACAAGTTTGAGCATGCGATAAGCGACTTTAAAAAAGCATTATCTAACACTCAAGAAGAAAAAGATATAATTAACACAAGATTCGTACTCGGATCTTTATATGCGCAGACAGGCAACAATACAAAGGCCATTGATGAATATTTAAAACTGATTGATTATGAAGACATTCCGGCGGAAACTTACCTGAATCTTGCTAAATTATATATGGCAGAAGATGCACTTCCTAGTGCATTAAATGTTTTGGAAAGAGCATATTCAAAAGGTGTTGCGGAAGATAAAGTAAGAGAGCCGCTTGCACAGCTTTATTTGCGTAACAACAATCCTAAAAAAGCGATGGAAATAACAAAAGACAATCTTCTAAAGGCCAAATGCCTTCTTGAAGAAGGGGATACTTATGAAGCATGGAAACTTCTGGAACAGGCTGATGAAAAAATTAAAAGCACTTCCAATTATCATTCTCTTCTTGCGCAGTATTATTTTATCAAAGAGGAATTTGATAAAGCTCTAAGTGAAGTAGACGAATTTGACAAACTTGAAAAAAATTCACCTCTCACTTATCAAATGAAGGCATTAATTTACGAAGGCAAAAAAGACGATTACAATGCTCATATAGGCTGGGGCAAATATCAACTTGTAAGAGGCAATAAGGATATTGCAATCAATGAATTTTTAAATGCATATCAATTGAAAGATGATGACGTCAATCTGATTATAACGCTTGCTATGCTTCTGGAAGAATGCGGAGACAAAAACCATTCAATGGAATTTTATGAAAGACTCTCAAAACTTGAGCCAAACAACACAAAAGCACTTGAAAAACTCGCAGATTTCAGAAACGGTCTGGGCGACTACAGAGCGGAGTGCGATTATCTTGAAAAATGGTATGAAGTTGACAAGCGGAATTACGGATTGATTAAACGGCTCGCACAGTGCTATGAAAAAATTAAAAACAAACCTTCTGCAGTTGAATTTTACAAAAAGTATCTTCAGGTTGCAACAACAGCGCAGGATTACGAGGCTGTTAAAAGCCACCTTGCAAAACTGGAAAATACAGAAATGGCCGCAGAAGAAGAAGGTCTTATTGATAAAATTATGCGATTTTTCAATAAAGAATAAGGCTGCTTCTTATCATTTTTAAATCATTGCAATGGATTGTATCATTGCAAGATACATCTGTATAAATGCAATTGCGATAATCAGAACTCCGACACCCAAAACTACTATCATAACAGGTTCAACTGCTTTGGTTAATGTTTGAAGCACCATATCAATTTTTTTATCAATTACATCAATACAATCATCAAGCATTTTTTGAAGATTTCCGGATTTTTCACCGGCGGCAACCATTGTGACAAGCGCCCCCGGAAGCAGACAACTGTTTGCAAAGGCGTTTGACAAAGTGGCACCTTTTTCTATATACAAATTTACCTGATTAGCTCTTTGACGGATAACTTTGTTGCCAATTGTCCGCGTTGCAAAGTTAAGAGTCTGAACAAAAGGAACTCCGCTTGCGTATGAAATACTTAATATACACATATAGTTTGAAAGATTTATATAATTGACAAACTCTTCAATAACAGGGATTTTAACAAGGAGTCCGTCTATAAAACCGCGGGTATTTTCATTTCGCGACAGAAAAATAATCAGCCCTATTGCCGCAAAAATTCCAATAAAACACAGCCACCAGAAATCTTTTACAAAATTGAGTGCGCCGATTACCATTGCGGAAAATGGCGGGACTTCCGCCTGATTGTCAACCAAAAATGCGGTAATCGCAGGGAAAACCCACCTGGCAAAAACAACCAGCAGACCGAACATAAATAATATCAAAATACACGGATAAAATAACGCCTGAATAATGTTACCTTTAATATTATCCTGTTTTCTAAGCATAACAAGAAGGCGCTCAAGCGTTGTATCAAGTTCACCGGAATTTTCGCCCGTTGCGCATAAATCAATAAAAGTTTGACCGAAAACATCATGATATAAATAATTCAAAGATTCCGCAAAAGTTTTGCCGGAAATAATAGAGTCCTGAAGCTCCTTTGCAAGACGTATCGTTTTCATTTTCGGTGAATGCTGTTGAATTGTTGACAAGGCCTCAACAACGCTTATTCCCGAAGCAAGCATTACCTGCAATTCTGAAACAAACATTATTTTCTCGCTTAAACTCAAAAACTTAATACTGCCCCTGTTGTCAGCAAAATCAGAAAGCGAAAAGGTCTTAACCTCCGGCTCCAAAATATTCAAAGGCATTAAACCCATTTCCCGAATTTTAGCTCTTGCATCACGCGGGGTTAGAGCCTCTATGTCGCCTTCCACAACATCCTTATTATCTTTTAACGCTTTATATATGTATTTGGTCATAAAAAAATAATAGCATTACATATAAAAAGATAGACCATATAAATGGTCTATCTTCTGATAATTATTGTTGAGCAACTTCTTCCTGTTCTTCTTTTGCTTTTGATTTTTTTGTTTTGGCTTTCTCAAAAGTTATCTTGTCATCCACAAGAGTAAGTTTGATTGTGTCACCCGGAGCGTATTTGCCGGATAGAATCTCTTCGGCAAGCATATCCTCGATTTTGCGCTGAATTAAACGTCTTAAAGGACGTGCGCCATATGCTTCCGAATATCCGTCTTTTGCAAGATAATCCTTGACTTCGTCCGTGACTTCCACTGAAAGCTCTCTTTCTGCAAGGCGTTTGAACAAATCTTTCAGCATTAAATCAACAATTTGTCTGATTTCTTCCTTGCTTAAATGAGAGAATACGATTGTTTCATCAATACGGTTTAAGAATTCCGGTCTGAATGCTTTTTTCATTTCTTCAGTTACGGTTTCTTTCAATTTTTCGTATTTATCTTTGGATTCATCTTCTGATGTTGTAAAGCCTAATTTTGATGTATTTGTAATCATGCTTGCGCCAACGTTTGAAGTCATGATTATAATCGTATTTTTGAAATTGATATGACGTCCTTTGGAATCGGTTAAACGACCGTCATCAAGGATTTGAAGCATGATGTTGAAAACATCCGGATGTGCTTTTTCAATTTCATCAAACAATACGACTGAATACGGTTTTTTACGTATAAGTTCCGTTAAATGACCGCCGTCATCATAACCAACATATCCCGGAGGTGAACCGATAAGTTTTGCGGTTGAATGTTTTTCCATAAATTCTGACATATCAACTCTTATCATGTTGTCTTCAGAACCGAATACGGCTTCAGCCAGAGCTTTTGCAAGCTCAGTTTTACCGACACCGGTAGGTCCGCAGAAGATAAAACTTCCGATTGGTCTGTTCGGACTTTTCAGCCCTACACGTGCACGACGGATTGCTTTTGAAATTGCAACAACCGCATCATTTTGACCAATAACGCGCGCATGAAGTGTTTCTTCAAGTTTTAACAGTCTTTCGCTTTCACCTTCCGTAAGTTTTGTTACAGGAACACCGGTCATGGTTGCGATAACTTCTGCGACGTTTTCTGCTGTTACGGTCGGTTTGTTCGCTTCATGCTCTTCTCTCCATTGCTGAGACATTTCACGAATTCTGTCTTTCATCTCGGCTTCTTCGTCACGAAGTTCGCTTGCACGCTCAAATTCCTGATTGCGGATTGCATCTTCTTTTTCTTTTATCAAATTACGAAGTTCTTTTTCAAGTTCCTTGCCTTCCGGTGAAAGTGTTGAAACTTTCAATCGTACTTTTGAACTTGCTTCATCAATTACATCAATTGCTTTGTCCGGCAAAAATCTGTCTGTAATATATTTGCTTGACAATTTTACAGCAGCTTCAATTGCCTCATCTGATATAATCAATTTGTGGTGGTCTTCATATTTTGGTTTTAAACCTTTAATAATTTCGATAGATTCCTCAATTGTAGGTTCTTCAATAATTACTGATTGGAAACGTCTTTCAAGAGCAGAATCTTTTTCAACATATTTTCTGTATTCATCAAGAGTTGTTGCACCGATAACCTGAATTTCGCCTCTTGAAAGAGCTGGTTTCAAAATATTTGCAGCGTCAATTGCGCCTTCTGCGGCTCCTGCCCCGATAAGAGTATGCATTTCATCAATTACGAGAATTATATTTCCTGCCTGACGAATTTCATCCATAATCTTCTTTAAACGTTCTTCAAATTCGCCGCGGTATTTTGTGCCGGCAACCAGAAGCCCCATATCAAGCTGAATAACTTTTTTGCCGTCCAAAATATCCGGAACTTCAGCATTTACAATTCTTATTGCCAAACCTTCCGCAACTGCTGTTTTACCGACACCGGGCTCACCTATTAAAACAGGATTGTTTTTTGTACGGCGGGCAAGAATTTGAATAACGCGTTCAATTTCTTTTTCACGACCGACAACCGGATCAAGCCTTAATTCTTGCGCGGCAAGCGTCAAATCTCTGCCGAATTCATCCAGACTCGGAGTTTTTGTTTTTCCGCCGGAAGATGAAGATGATGAACTTGAACTGCCCGATGAAACATTTTGCGGTTTTGTTTCTCCCAGCATCTTGACAACATTGCTTCTGATTTTATTCAAATCTACACCTAAATTTTCAAGAACACGTGCGGCAACACCTTCGCCTTCACGAATTAAGCCTAAAAGCAGGTGTTCCGTGCCGATATAATTGTGTCCAAGCTGTCTTGCTTCATCCCATGAAAGCTCTAATACTCTTTTGGCACGAGGTGTAAACGGAATTTCAACAGCTACAAACCCTGAGCCTCTTCCGATAATTTTTTCAACTTCCGCACGGGCATCTTTCAGCGTTACACCCATTGATTTTAAAGTTTTTGCTGCAACTCCGGTGCCTTCACCTATAAGCCCCAGCAAAACCTGTTCCGTGCCGACAAAATTATGTCCGAGCCTGCGTGCTTCTTCCTGTGCAAGCATTATTACTTTTATAGCTTTCTCGGTAAAACGTTCAAACATTTTCTCTCCTATCTCTCTCTATATAGATTTATATATATTTTACATAAAAAATAAAAATCTTTCAATACATAACATGTTTTTAACATTTTATAAAACAAAACTGTTGACAATAAATTTTGTTTCTCTTAGAATAAAAAACGTGAAAGAAATATACATGCTCCCATCGTCTAGAGGCCTAGGACAACACCCTTTCACGGTGTAGACGGGGATTCGAATTCCCCTGGGAGTACCAT
>CALVAS010000087.1 GCA_944325585.1 Candidatus Gastranaerophilales bacterium | reverse complement strand
GTATGTGTAACACTTTTTCTTTATATTTGTATTATGTACCTAAAAAATACATTTGTCAACCCCTCTTTATAATTTTTTTATTTTTTTATTATTATTGGTTTTCAGGCTTAATATTCTATAATATTAAAATCAAACAATTGTCCGAATATTTCTAACATTATCTAACCTTATTTTTCGGGTCTAAAACATCTCTTATTGTATCACCTATAAGGTTAAATGCCAATACCGCAACAAAAATTAAAAATCCCGGAGTCAAAAGCCAAGGTCGAGAAATGATGTTTGTAAATTCCTGCGCTTCTTTAAGCATATTACCCCAGCTTGCGTCAGGCTGCTGGATACCGAGTCCCAGAAAACTTAAGCCTGATTCCGAAAGAATATAAGAAGGAACCGATAATGTCATTGCTACGATTACAAAACTTGTTGTCTGCGGAAGGATGTGTTTTATGATAATTCCAAGCCTTGACTGCCCGATTGAGCGGGCGGCCTGCACAAATTCCTGATTTTTAACGGACAGAACCATGCCTCTGACAACCCGTGCAAACCCTGCCCAGCCGACCAGTGCAAGGATTATAACTATCAGCATAAACCTCTGGACACTTGTCATTCCGGACGGCAAGACAGAAGCTAGGATTATTAAAAGATAAAAGCTCGGAATTGACATAACGGCTTCCGCAAATCTCATCATAACGGTATCGACTTTTCCGCCGAAGTATCCTGAAATTCCGCCGTACAAAAGCCCTATCGGGAAAAGTACAAACAATGCCAGAAAACCGATTGTCATTGAAATTCTTCCGCCGAAAAGCAGTCTTGAAAATACATCCCGCCCGTTAATATCTGTTCCGAGCAGAAATAATCTTCCGTCCTTATCTGTTGTCACAAGATGCCTTTTCATCGGGATAAGCCCCAAAAATTTGTACGGTTCTCCCTGCGCAAAGAATTTTATGTAATGTTTTTGGCTTCTGTCGAGTGAATAAACAATTCTTAAGTTTTCGCCGTCAAAATCCCTTCTGTAATTGTAGGTATAAGGTTTTGACAGTCTGCCGTTTTCATCAATCGTGAAAATTTTTGAAGGCGGCACATAAGCCATTGTTCTGTCCGAAAAATCTTTTGTATAAGGGGCGATAAAATCCGCAAAAAACAATGCAAGATATATAATTCCTAAAACAATCATTGCGGCACGGGCAAATTTGTCTTTCCAGAGCGATTGCAGAACTTCTTTTATCATGCGGCACCTCCCTTAACCCGAATTCTCGGGTCTGTTATGATGAGGAGAATATCCGCAATAAGGTTGCCTAAAATTAGCATAATCGCACCCATCATTAAAGATGCCATAACAAGATTTATGTCGGATCTCAAAACCGCTTCCAAAATCAAACGTCCTAATCCGGGGTATTGGAAAACGTATTCGGTCAGCGCCGCCCCGCTCAACAATCCTGCAAATTCAAATCCAAGAAGTGTAATCATCGGGTTAATAGCATTTCTCAGTGCATGTTTATAAACAACCTTAAATTCAGAAAGCCCCTTGGCTTTTGCAAATTTTACGTAGTCGCTGTCAAGAACATCAAGAAGATTTGCTCTCATTTGTCTTTGCAGGCTTGCGAGTGAAATCGTGAAAAGAACCGTAACCGGCAGAACAAGGTGGTGCACAAGATCCCAAATTTTTCCGCCGAATGACATCTCTGCAAAGTTTGACGACGTAAGCCCTCCGACAGGGAACCAGCCTGTTTTTACCGCAAAAAGAAGCAATAAGACCGCAAAGAAAAATGACGGAATTGCCATTCCGATACTGGTTAAGACCGTCAAGACCCTGTCCAGCGGCGACTTCCATTTCAAGGCCGCAAGCACCCCCAGCGGAACCCCCACAATCCATGTCATAAAAATTACGACAACCGCAAGCAGAAGTGTATTCGGAATTCTCTCTTTCAATTTTGTGCTGACCTGCTCGCCGTTTGAAGTTATGCCTAAATCCCCTCTCAAAAAAGAAGATGCCCATTTGCCGTATTGGACGATTATCGGTTTATCAAGTCCGAGGCGTTCGGTTTCTTTCTGGAGGGTTTCTTTCGACACCGACGGGTTAAGTCTTAATTCCGCAAGCGGGTCGACCGGCGACAATCTTATGATAAAGAAGCTCAGAATTGAAACTATTATCAAAAGCGGAATTGATTGAAGTATTCTTTTTAAAATATATATTAAAATTTGCATTTTTTCTCCGAATTTTTACTTATCAATGTAGATTTCCTCCAGATTGTAGGTAATCCCTGTCAAAGAAGACGGGAATATATTTTTAAACTTTGTTCTGATGGCTGTTATAATAATCGGTGAATATATATAAATAAAAGGTTTTTGTTCGTATGCAATTCTCTGGTATTCGTCGTAATATTTTTTGCGTTCTTCAAAACTTGTAGCAAGAGCGCCTTTTGTGTACATTTCGTCGATTTCTTTTTCCCAGTCAAAGCGTCTGCTGTTTTCATCACCCTCAAGACGCTGGTTGAACATGTGTAAAGTTCCGTCTGACATCCAGACGTTTTTTCCTCCGTTGGGTTCAAGCGGGCTTCCCGTAAGCCCCATTATAACCATATCCCAGTCAAGGGTGTTTACAAGTTTGTTTACAAGAGTATTAAATTCAACAGGTTTGAAATTAACTTTCATACCGAGATCTTCAAGGTCTTGCTTTACCATAACCCCGATTGCTTCACGTTCTGTGTTGCCTGCGTTTGTGAAAAGATCAAACTCAACATGGTTGCCGGATTTGTCCAGAAGATGTCCTTTTTTATCCCAGACAAATCCTGACTTTTTCAGGTATTCTTTTGCTTTTTCGGTACTTTTCGGATACGGTTCAAGTTTTTTATTCAGAAAGATTGAGTTTAAACTTTCTGCTGTGTAAAGCGGTTCGCCAAGCCCGTTTGCAATATTTAAAACCATATTTTTTCTGTCGATTGCATAGTCGCATGCAAGACGGAAATTCACGTCCCTGAACCAACTTTGTTTAATCGGATTAACGTAAAACTTGCCGTCTTTGTTTTTTCGGTCGTTAAGGTTCATTGAAAGAAACATTGTGCCTGTGTTCGGGCCGAGGTTGTAGATTTTGTAATCCGAATGAGCCTCACGCTCCTTAAATCTTGCAACGTTTGCGCCCTGAAGGTTTATAACGTCAATTTCTCCGCCCTCAAACTTCAAGACTTCATTGTTCAAATCCCCGACAATAAAATAAACCAGACGGTCAAGATAAGGAAGTTTTTGGTTATTTTTGTTGATAATATAATAATTCGGATTTCTTTCAAACACGACACGTTGTGCCGGCACGTATTCTTTCAATCGGAAAGCACCTGATGTTACAAAAGTTTTCGGGTCTGTGTTGGTGGACAAAAATGTATAAAAATAATCCTTACCTTTTTTGACAGCCGGTTCAAAAATGTGCTTTGGCGCAATTGGAGTTGAAAGCATTCTGATAAACGGTGCAAAAGGTTTTATTGTTGAAAATTTTACCGTATATTTGTCTATTTTTTGTACAGTCGGCAATTGCCCGTCAATAACGAGCGAATCCCGAGTAGAAGTATTGCCGTAGCCGTCAAAAATTATATTCTGCCATGTGAAAACAACATCATCTGCGGTAATTTCTTTTCCGTCTGACCATTTGGCACCTTTTCTGAGTTTTATAATATAGTTGTTGCCATTGACTTCAAATGATTTTGCAAGTTTCGGAATCGGCTCGCCTGTTTGGGCATCAGTTGACAAAAGCCCGTCATACATAACATCAGACATAAGTGATGAAATATTGTCTTTTGAATTAAAGGGGTTAAAAGTCTTTGGTCCCTCGCCGATTGTGGAGGCATGAATTTCCCCGCCGAATTTACCGATAGGAGCCTGAGATTGAAGGTATTCAACTCCGTTTATTGTGACTGTTTTTTGTGAAGGCGGAAAATTTACGTATTCCACGTCATTTTGGACTGATGTATGAGTTTTCTCAGTTTCAGGATAATCTCTGTGCACACAAGCCTTCAAAAATAACCCGCAAATTACCAGAACTAAAACAACATAAACCCATTTCTTCATAAGATTAGAATATCATAAAAATAAAGTTTGTTTATAGCAAAACTGGCTATTAAATTTTTTAAATAATTAAAAAAACCTTAAGGTTTTTAATAATTTTTCAAATCCGTTATATAAATATATTATGTTAGTTTCAGAATGACAGCTTAGTAAAAGAAGGAGAAAATATTATGATTAAACCTTTAGCAGACAGAATTGTTATCAAAGTTATTGAAGATACCGAACAAACTTCAGGCGGTATTTTTATTCCTGACAGCGCTAAAGAAAAACCTCAAAAAGGTGAAGTCGTTGCTGTAGGTCTTGGCAAAATGAACGAAAAAGGCGAAAGAGAACCTTTGGATGTTAAAGTAGGCGATACTGTTCTTTACGCAAAATATGCAGGAACAGATATCAAAATGGACGGAACAGAATACAAAATTCTGTCTATCAAAGACGCACTGGCAATTATTGAATAAGTGAAGCGTGAGCTAATCTTTACATCTCACAATACACGTAAAAGTTAAAAAAGAAAATGAAAATGGAGGCATATAAATGGCAAAACGTATAGTATTTGATGAAGAAGCAAGAAAATCGCTTCTTAAAGGTATAGACGCAGTTGCAGATGCCGTTAAGGTTACACTCGGACCTAAAGGCCGCAACGTAATTTTGGAAAAGAAATTCGGTGCACCGCAAATCGTTAACGACGGTGTTACTATCGCTAAAGAAATCGAACTTAAAGACGGTTTGGAAAACGCAGGCGCTCAATTGTTAAAAGAAGTTTCTTCAAAAACAAACGATGTAGCAGGTGACGGTACTACAACCGCTTCAGTTCTTGCACAGGCAATCGTTCGTGAAGGTTTGAAAAACCTGACAGCAGGCGCAAATCCGATGTCTATGAAACGCGGTATTGACAAAGCCGTTGAATTAGCTGTTGCAAAAATTAAAGATATGTCAAAACCTGTTAATACAAAAGCAGAAATCGCTCAGGTTGCTGCAATTTCTGCCGGAAATAACAAAGAAATCGGCGAACTTATTGCAGAAGCAATGGAAAAAGTCGGACACGACGGTGTTATCACTGTTGAAGAAAGCAAATCTTTCGGAACTAACTTAAAAGTTGTTGAAGGTATGCAGTTTGATAAAGGTTATATTTCACCTTACTTTGTAACTGATGCAGAAAGAATGGAAGCCGTTCTTGAAGATGCCTATGTTTTATGTGTTAAC
>CALVAS010000086.1 GCA_944325585.1 Candidatus Gastranaerophilales bacterium | reverse complement strand
GATGCTTTGTACGAAGTCAATCCAAAATTGTATTCAAAAGACGAATTGAAAAAGATTCTTAAAGATAAATGTTACCGGTATTTGGAATCTAAGCCGCTGCTTTCACAAAATAAAGATTTTGAAAATTTCGCACGCGAAAAAGGTTATTTTAAAAATAAAGAAGAAAATCAGCAGGTTTTGGCCGAGGTTTAATACCTCAGCGGAATCTTTGACCTGTTGATTGTTTTCTTTTCATAACCGAAATTTGAAAGCATGCGGCAGGTGCTTGTATAAAAAATATTTTCATCCAAAGTAGGACCGATATTTATTGAACTTACAGTACGTTTCAAAAATTTGTATTCTATATATGGGATGAAAAGTCCGTTCTTTTCAAAAATTTTCGTCTGCTTATAAGTACCGGGACTAAAATTGCTTATAAAAATTATCCGGTACTCTTTTTCATCCTTAAAATGCGGATTCTTAAAAAACAAACTGATAATGCTTAAAATATCAATCAATTCAAACAAAACATCCTGTTGTTTCTCAATGTTTTTTTGAGTTCTTTTGGCCGCAGCAAGTTTTTCAAACTGTCTGTTCCATTTTTCAAAAATCAGTTTCAAAATCGTAATCTGTGAATCCCGATTGTAAATGATGTTGCCGTAAACAGAATGGAAACCCTGTTTTTCCATATCCGCAATCAAATCTTTTTTACAAAAACCGATATTATAGCCCGTGTAAGTCTGACCTTTTGAATAATTGTTCCAGAGTGTCAGATTGTCGCTGTCAGTCGAAAACGATATTGTATAATATTCATATTTGTTTAAAAAGTTGTCGTTCCCATCCACAATATTCTTGTATTTTTTGTGAAAATGCTCTCTTATACGTGAAAAAAGCGCCGAATTAAGCATTGGCATTTCATCAACAAGATTAACAATCAACTTGTATGAATACGTTACCTCCTCTTTATCATTAAGATAAAGAGCATTGGAAAATCTGATTGTGCCGGATTCCAATATACTCAAAAGTTTTTCGGGCTTTGTATAATGGTAAAGATTTGTATTTGACCCGTCGTCCAGAATCCTTTTCACCTTTGGAATCTTTTTTAATAACCCGTCATAATCAATCATATTCTAAACTCCGTCAAACAACTTTATAATTATATTATAACATATTTTTGAAAAAAGAAGTCCGATAATTTTTCGGACTTCTTTTAATTTTTCTGTTTCCGCTATAAAGTTTTTCTATTTTGAAACTCTTCCCGGAACTACAACTCCGCCTTTCAAATTCTTTTTGTAGAATTCAACGTGCGGCTGAAGAACACTGTCAAGAACTTCAGGAAAATCAATGCCTTTTGTAATTTTTTCAACAATTTCCTGATAAACTGTTGCATAAGCTCTTAATTGCGTCATTGCACCGGCTGCCTCCGGAGTTAAGCCCATACCTTCTGTTTCAACTTTTTCACAGAAAAATGCGCCGGAAACTTCATATGATTTGCAAAGTGCATCAATGTAGCTTTCAGCATTTTCTCTGCATTCGCCATGGTCACTCGGAACTGTTAATGCAAAAACTAATTTGTTAGCAGGATTGAAATGAGCTTCTGCACTGTGGTGCATTGCATCAGGAACCTTTGCAACCTGTTTTAAAGTATCTTTTACGGATTCATTCTGCATTTGAGCATGCCAGTAAACTGTGTTTTCAAAAATTGAACCCATATATTGATGAACTGATGCCTCAATTCCGTTTAATTTTGCATCTGCCCAGAAAATACCTTCTTTCAATGCCGTATTGTTTTCCAAATCAGCAGTAAGGGATATTTTGGAGACTTCCTGAGCTGCTTGGAGCATTTTAATCATGTTTTCTTTTTTCATGCCTGCATAAGCCAGCGTAAACAAAGCATGATCGTCAAAAGCTGAAAATCTTCCGCCGACATCATCATGAATATACAAATCGCCAAGCCAGCCGTTTTCATTTGAAGTTCTTCTTAATTCGCTTTTTTCTTTGTTTGCGTCTGTTACTGCAATAAAGTGTTTTGCCGCTGACTTTTCAGCTTCATCCTGAGATTTGCCTTGAGATTTGTATTCATCAATCAACATCTGTTGTATTCTTAAGAATCCGTCTTTTGTTTCAAAAGTTGAACCTGATTTTGAGGCAATCATGTAGTTTGAAGATGTAACTTTGTTGCCCATTCTGTATAAAAATCTTTCAAAACTTGCAGAATCAACGTCTGAATAGAATGCGATTTTGTCACCGCAAACATTTAAGCCGTTTATGCTCAACATATGTTCAACAGTATGTTTTGAGCCGCCGATACCCATTACGCTCAATCTTTCGCAGCCAGTTTGAGCCTTTAGTTTTTCTGCGAGTGAATAGATTTCATCCACACGCTTAATTTGTTCTTCTGGAAGGTTTACCCAGTTTAAAAACTGACCTTTCTGGTTTGCTCTTTTAGAAAATTCACTAACAAATTTTGAAACATTGCTTTCATATTTGGAAAAATCAAAACCGTAAAAATCGCTTGATAATCCTAACTTACAAATACATGCTTGAGACATTTTATACTCTCCTTTTTTCAAATTTCTCAATTATACTTTATCATGGAAAAAAGATTTTTAAAAATAAGTTTAAACAATGTATTTTTGAAGAATTAATTTTTTCAAAGCTCTTGCATGAACCGCATCAGGCTCAATTTCGAGTAATTTTTCAAGATGTTCAAGCGCTTTATGATAATTTCCAATTTTTTTCTGAGCTGCAGCCATTGCAAACAACGCATCAATAAATTTGTCATCCAGATTAAGAGCTTTTTCTAAATCCTTTACGGCCTTTTCTATATCGGGGTTTTCGATATCTTTGCGTGTCAAAATTATTCTTGCGCGATTGTAATATGCATCAGTCATTTTTTCATTCAGCTGAATTGATTTTGTATAATCAAGCATTGCTTCATCAAAATTTTCCAGTGCCTGATTGGCTACACCGCGGTAAAAATACGGAATTTCCCAATCTTTTTTTAGTTCCAGAGATTTATTAATATTTTCTATCCCCTGTTCAAATCTTCCGTTTTGGATATCAAAAATGCCATTGTCCAAATAATATTTGTAATCGTTCATTTTTTAACCTATAAAAAATATGTCTGACTTTATTATTATAATATACAAATAATAATAGTTGTAGATATATTAAAAATGCCCGTAAGGAACAACATCTTACACAAGCGAATTTGGTGATTGCTGCGAATGTCGGGGTAAGGTTTCTTGTTGACCTGGAAAACGTGAAAGAAACTGCTCAAATTGGGAAAGTTATAAATGTTTGTCGTGCATTTGGGATTACGATAAACAGACTCCAATTATAAGATTTAAAACACAAGAAGATGAGATTGATTAAAAAAAGTTAAAATTTCCCGTAAGGGAAATTTTGCAGTAAAAATTGTTCCCAAGTATGTATTTTTTACCGTTCGGTAAAAATTGTTGATTTTTCTATAAAAATATTGTAAAATTTTACCGAAAGGTAAAATCGGCAGTCTGTTTGATTTTTTATTAAATGTTCTCTGTCTCAATGTCCCAGAAACCTATTAAATTAACTTTAAAGAAACTTCTATTTAAAGATTAAATAGACAAAAAAGATGAGCTTAATTAAATAATTTTGAACATTCTTTTTGAATATCTAATACAATATCTTTTGCAAATTTTTCTTTGAGGCCTATATTTTTTGCAACTGTTAGAATATTATCTAAAGTCGGATTTTTACCCTCGCCATTAATTGTTGTCGCATGTTCTCCATTAAATGAAGAACTGTAAGTCAAATCGTACGCAGGAGATAAGTGCCATTCTTTTTTTGTATCATCAAAAAGAAAAGAAAAATTCTTTGAATGGTCATCTCGATTGTGTGCAAACACATTAAAGCACATTAACCTAAACATTTGTTCAATATCCTGATAATTTCTAGTCAATTTAAGTGTTAATTTCATCAACGTATTATAATCAAGATTAGGAAGCCTATGACTTGTCTCTAAAAGTCCGCTAACTGATACCATATGAACTTTTTTACCGTTTTTGCGATCAAACCTTTTTATCCCAAAATATCCTGAACAAATTTTAGAAGGGAAAAGCCTTGTTTCCGTCATATTTATTCCGCAATCTTTTGCACATAGAGAATATTGATATTCTTTTTCTCCTATATTTTTAGGGTCAGATGATGATGGAAACTTAATAATCCAGTCCTCGTTGTCAATAGATGTCAAAATCTTTGGTCTTGCACCACCAGATGAGCCTCCTAAGAAAAAAAGTTCATCCAAATTTTCTGAATTTTGTGATTCTAGTATTTTCGAACACTCTTGAGCAAGAATATCATAATCAGAAATGTTATTTTCTGATTCAAATCTATGTTCCGGTTTATAAGTCAAAGCCCCCATACCACTATCTTGAACAACAGCAAGTCGATTGAGGTTATCAATTTCATTGGGGTTAATTTTATTTTTCAAAAATAATCTGTCAACGAGTAATCGCCCCCAACCATCAGGCAAACTATCGTTAAAAACTCCAAATAATCCGCCAAATGGATCGTATTCTGGAATAAAGACTTTCTTGATGAGCGGTAAGCTAAAAGGTGAAATACTAAACCCATTATTCAACCAATCTGAATCATATTCAAAAGCAACAACTCTATCGGGAGTTTTAGCCAGAGTGCCTACTAAAATATCATTATAAAAAACTTTTAAATATTTATAGTTATCCATTTATAACCTCATCAATTGAGTTATAGTTTTTCTGCGTGAATATATTTTCTAAATCTTGCTCTAAATTAAGAGCAATTAGGATTTTTATAAAAGAATTCAATGATATTTCATACTTAGATTCAAATCTTTTTATAGAACCAAGGCTAACACCTGATTTAGAAGCAAGTTGAGCCTGAGAAATTTTAAGCTTTTTTCTATGTTGCTTAATTTTCTCAATTAATTCTTTCGCTATATCATTAGGAGTTTTAGGATTAAATAAAAAATCGTTCATAGATAATATGTTATACTAAATTAGACAAAAAGTCAATATTTAGATAATATATTATCTAATTTTAACAAAACAAAAAAAATACAACAAAATGAAGTTGTGTTGTATTTTTGGGTAAATGTTTTTTGCAGGTGGAAGGATTTTTTGAACGTTGCCGAAATTTTTGAACACTTTTTGAATGCTGTTTAAATACCTTTTAAATGGTGTTTAAATTTTGTGTCATTAGACTTTACTTTTTATAGGAAAGAAGCAATCATTGTCGGTGATTAAGTGAGTTTGAAAAATGAATGTAGTACAACCTATAAAAAAGCTAGAAGATATTCAAAAGATTAAAAAATATTTGGCAAAAAAGCCAAGAGATGCACTG
>CALVAS010000085.1 GCA_944325585.1 Candidatus Gastranaerophilales bacterium | reverse complement strand
TGCAGTCTGCGGGTTTCAGACACTCAGACAATATCAATGCAAAAATTGCCGAGGCTTACAGAAGCGATTCGGTATTTGTAGATGCTCAAATTGACAGGTATCTTAATTTAAACAATTGTAAGAATGCAAACAAATTATATTTTTATGATTATGATGCTGAAATGGCTATTTATCAAATGGAGGACGGTTTAGCACCTGACTTTATGCATGGCGGAATCCGTTTTGTCAATAATAAATTGCGTGATTTGAACGATCTGGGAATTTATTATAATGATGCAAGTCCGAGTAATTTTATTGAAAAAGACGGAAAGTTGATTGTGATAGATATTGGCGAATCAAGTTTTATTGACCCTTTGCGTCCGGGAATTCCGAATCTGCATTTTGAACTTCCGAACTGGTCTGGTCGTTCGCTTCCGGATTTAAGAAGATTGCAGCTTTAAAAAGAAAAGTTTATTTATTCCAGAATAATTTCGTCGGCTTTTGCAAGAAATTCAATAATATTTTTAACTTTCGGCGGATTTTTATGCAGAACTCCGAGTGCGGTATAACCTTCAAGTATGCCCGCAACACACGCAGGGCAGGTTGTTAAAACATAATCAGCACCGGTATCAATAATATTTTTTGCCTTATTTTTTGCGATTTCTGCCGATATTTGCGGATTTTTAAGTGCAAATTCTCCGGCAAATCCGCAGCATTCATCAAAATCTTTCATTTCTATATAACTTATATTTTCGCACCTGTTTAGAAGTCCTGTCAGAAAATCAGCACTCTCAAGGTGGCAGGGCTTGTGAAACGTGACTTTTACTGGCTTGTTGAATTTAATTTTGAGATTTTGTGTGGAAAGAAATTCCGCAGCGTTTATAAATTTCGGAGCTTCATCAGGTTTAAAGTAACTCTTCAACGTGCTTTCACAGCTTGCGCAGTCCGTTAAAATATAGTCAAATTCACAATCTAAAAGCGCAAGATTGTGTTGTTTCACTTCTTCAAAGCGTTCGTAATTTCCGCCGGACAAAAACGGCAGACCGCAGCAGTCAAAATCTTTTTCAATCAATTCAACATCAAGTTTTTCAAAAATCTTCTTTAAATCTTTTTCGACTTTAGGGAAAATATTGTTTACACAACCTTTAAAATATAGTAATTTTACGGGGTGTGCAGATTTTGTGCGGGCTGAAAATTTGCCATCCCTGCCTGTTGAATGAATTTTTTTCATAAGGTTCATAAAATTCCCGAAAACAGCTTTGCTTTCAAGAAATTTTATAAATTTGCCGCGAAAAGTATCTTTTGCATACTGATATTTTGCAATATTAAAAATTTCACAAACATCAATTCCGCTCGGGCAAAAATTCTTGCACTTTTCGCATTTTAAACACATATCAAGATATTTTTCAATGTTTTTGCCGAGTTTTAAATCTCCTTTCAAAACCCCTTCAAGCATCACAAATTTTCCGCGTGATACAGCGCAATCGTTCCCCGTAATTTTGTAAACGGGGCATACTGACTGGCAAAGTCCGCATTTTGAACATCTGTTTATATCATCGGCAAAATCTTTTAATTCTTTCATAAAATAATCTCGTTAAACAATTGCTCCGTGGCTTGCATCCTGTACATTTTGGGCATATTTTGCAAGGTATCCCGATTTAATTTTAGGCTCAAACGGTTTCAAATTTCTTCGCCGCTCGTCAAGCTCTTTATCGCTTACAAGAAGTTCTATTTTTCTGTTTGGAATATCAATTTTTATTTTGTCACCGTTTTTAATAAGTGCAATTACTCCGCCCTTTGCGGCTTCCGGACAAATATGTCCGACACATATTCCGCGTGTTGCGCCGGAAAATCTTCCGTCTGTAATCAGAGCGCATTTTTTGCCTAAACCTTTTCCGACAAGAAGAGATGTCGGTGCAAGCATTTCTCTCATTCCGGGGCCGCCTGCGGGGCCTTCATAACGGATTACTATGACATCTCCCGCCTTTATTTTGTCATTTTCAAGCGCGTTCATAGCTTCTTCTTCACTGTCAAAAACGGCCGCTGTCCCCTCAAATTCATAACAATCCGGTGACACGCCCGAAATTTTTATTACACACCCGTCTTTTGCAAGATTGCCGTAAAGCACGCCCAAACCGGCTTCTGTGTATGTTGAATTTTCATACATCGGAATTACTGCGGTATCTATGTATGCGTTTTTTGAGATTTCTTTGTTTGTAATGCCTGATACGGTTTGTGTTTCATAAAGCTGTTTGTCCAGAGCTTTTACAACTGCAGGAACACCGCCTGCATTATGGAAGTCTGCCATTGTAAGAGTTGATGAAGGATTGATTTTTACAATCTGGTGAATTCTCCGGCTGAGTCTGTCAAAGTCGTCAATTGTGATATCAAGATTTGCCGCGTTTGCAATCGCAAGCAGATGTAAAAATGTGTTGGTGGAGCCTCCGAGCGCAAGCGAGGCGGTAATTGCATTTATCATTGCCTCTTTTGTAATTATGTCGGACGGTTTTGTATCTGTTTTTACAAGTTCTACAATCTGCATACCGCTTTCAAAGGCAATCCGCCGCTTTCTTGATGAAACGGCCGAGCTGGATGCGCAATAGGGAAGTGTCATTCCTAAAATTTCTGTTAAACAGGCCATTGTGTTTGCAGTGTACATACCCTGACAGGAACCGGCTGACGGGCATGATTCTTCTTCCAGTGCAAGCAGTTCTTCTTCTGAGATTTCTCCGTTTCTGAATTTTCCGACTGCTTCAAAAGAGCCTGTTACCATCGTCAATTTGTGATGAGATTGGCATTCTCCGTCGAGCATAGGGCCGGCGGTTACAACAATTGCGGGAATATTAAGTCTTAAAGCACCGATAAGCACTCCGGGAGTGATTTTATCGCAGTTTGAGAGAAGAACAATTCCGTCAAGCTGATGGGCTGCCGCAACGCTTTCTATGCAGTCGGCAATGAGGTCGCGCGAAGGAAGAGAGTAGCGCATTCCGCTGTGTCCCATTGCGATTCCGTCACAGATTGCTGGAACCCCGAAAACAAATGCCTGACCGCCTGCGGAGTGAATGCCTTTTTCTATCTGTCTTTCAAGGTCACGCATTCCGATGTGCCCCGGAACAAGATCGGAAAAAGAGCTTGCTATTCCGATAAACGGTGCATTCATATTTTTTCTGCTCACTCCTGTTGCCATTAAAAGCCCGCGGTGAGGGGTTTTTGAAATTCCTGATTTGATATTGTCGCTTTTCATAAATTTACTCCCGTTAGTTTTATTTTAGCGCAAAAAGTTTTTGCAAACTACAGGTATGAAGAATCTGAGAAATAAGTGCACCTGAATGGCGGGTTTAAACAAAGTTCTTGCTTATTAAAGCGAATTTGTAATGTTAATTATTAAGAAACGTAAATATAAATTTAAAACAGCCTGAAACCCTGTTATACTCTGCTATATGGTGGGGCGGGCGGTGTAAATTTTTGGGAATAAAAAACGTTATAAGAGATATAGTGATTTCGAAAACACGAGTGAAGTACATATGTTAAAGAGAAAAGGAGTAAGCTATGGTTGACGGAATTAATTCAGCTAAGGGCATTCAACAACAACAAGCAGGACAAACAATTTAAAAGCAAGAAAGCGGTTCGCAAAAACAAAATTCAATTTTTAATTATACAGGCAAAGCTGCTCTGAATGGTGCTATGTCAGGGGCTGCTACAGGTAGTTTAAACGGTACAGCACTAGATGTGCAGAGCGGTACAGTACCGTTTTCAATGGTCACTGAATTGGCAGGACAAACAAGCGGCAAACCTGATGTCGATTTAGGCAGTATCGGCGAGGCCGCAGTTGAGGGCGGTATCAAAGGTGCTGTCGAAGGCCAAGAAGAATAAAAAGTTTTAAGAGCGGAGAATTTATCTCCGCTCTTTTCAATTTAACTCAACTTTTTCAATATTCCAATCTTCATCCCATTCAATTGATCCCGGCAAATCAATCCTGTGGTAAATATACGGATTTTCAATCAGTTGCGGGTCAAAAAGATTTATAGAATGAAGTTTTTTGATAATATCAGGCAGCAATGCGGTACTTCCGGCAAGAGTTCCTTCTTTTGAGGTAGCTCTTACTCCGTCGTAAAAAATCCTGTGATCTGCAAAAGTCATTTCTGTCAGATTACTTTTGGTTATTGGTACGCTGTCGCTTATCAAAATGATTTTGTCAATCGGTTTAAGTTTAAATACAAGTTTCAAAGCATCATCTGAAACGTGCACGCCGTCAGCTATGATTTCAGTATAAACATTGTCGTTTATTAGTGCTGACAATGCCGTTGATACCCCGCGGTGCGCAATTCCGCTCATCGCGTTGAAAAGGTGCGTAACTCCGCGGCAGCCTGTCAAGTGCCCGCTTATGCAGTGGCCTGCCTGAACAATAACGCCTTTGTTCCATAAATATCTTATCAAGCCTTCATCAAACTCCGGCGCAAGTGTTTGAATTTTTATAAACGGATCCTCAATCAATTTGTAGTTTTCAATCGTCGGCGGCATAAAATATTTCGGGTTATGGATTCCGCACTTTTCAACATTCAAAAATATGGCCTCCATATGGATTCCCAGAATCTTTGCCATATCATTTGTTTGTTTTTCCGCAGCCTGCTTGATAACTTCAATTTGATGCTTGATGTTCATAATATTATCTGTCACAAGCGTCGGATAAATTCCGCCAACACCGTATTTTGTTATTTCTCTTGTTAAATATAAAATTTCGTCGACATTTGCTTTATTGAAATCAACGCCGAACGCGCCATGACAATGCTGATCTATCAAAAGTTTTGTTCTCATATAACGCTTCCCTCAAATACTTTTCTAGCCTCTTCTCTATCATCAAAGTGAATTGTTCTGTCTTTTAATATCTGATAATTTTCGTGTCCTTTTCCTGCAATCACTACTACATCGTTGTTGCCTGCAATCGTTTTTAAAAGAGCAATTGCATGTCCTCGGTCAGGTTCTACAATAACAGTTTCAGGGTTGACATTCTTGAGCCCTGCGATAATATCCGTTATAATTTGCTGCGGATCTTCGCTTCTCGGGTTGTCACTGGTTATAATTATTTTATCCGCAATTTTTTCGGCAATTGCGCCCATTTTCGGACGTTTTGTTGCGTCGCGGTCGCCGCCGCAGCCGAAAAGACATATAAGTTTGCCGTCTTTCGGTGTAATTTCTCTTGCTGAATTAAGAACGTTTTCCAATCCGTCCGGTGTGTGCGCATAATCCACAATTACCAGAGGTTTTTTGGCGACAACTTCAAAACGGCCTGCAACACCTTTTACGTTTTCGAGTGCTTTTAGCGACGTTTTTAAATCTATTCCCATTGCCATTGCAGCCGTAACTGCGGCAAGAACATTATAGACGCTGAACATTCCGTTCATATGAAGATTTACTTTATGTTCTTCTTTATTTACAACAAGCGTAAATTCCGCCCCGTTAAGAGAAAAATGAATGTCTTTTGCCTTTACATCCGCATCTTTTTTTACGCCGTAGGTGAAATCTCTGATGCCTTCGGGTATTA
>CALVAS010000084.1 GCA_944325585.1 Candidatus Gastranaerophilales bacterium | reverse complement strand
TACTCTTTCTAATGTTATTGTGCCGTTATTTAGAGCTGATTGAAGCCATTCGGAACTGTTCATCAATCCGTCTTCCAATACTTTGTACATCGGAAGTCCGCTCTCTGTTTTGCCGCCTTCTACAAGGTTGCCGTCCTCATCTTCCGTTCCGACTTTTACATCACTTTCTCCGTTCATGCGGTGCCACAGATTTATGTACCACTGCCCTTTATCTTTGTCTACAATTTTGCGCTGTTCTTCTTCTATATAATACGGCACATCCGGTTGTTCCGGTTCCTGCGCAAGCCATTCTTCATAATCTTCTTGCCATGCCTCTTCATCATATTCCGGTGCTGATACGTCAAATTGTTTTAAATCATGCTCAACAAAATAAAAGAATTTTTGTAAACTTTCAGCACTTGCCGTTCCGCCGGTATTTGTCGGTTTACTTACATCTGGACCAACATTTGCATCATATTCCAAATGGACTTCCCATAACAAATCAACAGCTCTTTGATAAACTGACATTTCCGGGTCTGATGGCGGTCCGCCGACAGTTACAGTACCATAAGATGTTTCGACTGTTTCTGTGCCACCCTCAATTACATCTCCAGAACATTTTGCATCATGAATAGCCTTTGTAATTTCTTCCATAGCTTCATTTCTGGTATGGTCTGTTTTGTTCCAGTCCCATGTTCCAATATCTGGATACACTTCAAAAGTTACAGGAGGCTCTGAACTCGTTGTATGCTCTCCAGGACCAATCAAATCGACTAAAACATGCATATAACAACAATATTTATTATTAGCCGCCAAGCCAAAACAACCTGCTGTTGTATCTAAAAATTGTTGATACAAAGAATTACCGACATCTGATCCCGGTATCAAATAAATTTCGTCATATTTATTAGGCTCTTTGGATTTCCAATCATCATAAGCAGTATTATATTCTTCCCAGGCAACTTCATAATCAGGGTTGACAACCTGTACAAAATCCCCCTCGCCGGGTGGCGTCAGAACCCCGTATTTATCCAGAAATTCTTCCAAATTCGCACTGTTCTCGTAATTCGTTGCATCTAACTCGCTTACAAGAATCTGTCCGCTCTTGTTTATCAACCCGTATTGATTTTTCAACTCTCCATATTGGCTTAACGAGGCACCTGTTAATTTTTCCGTAACTTTATTCCCTTCCCCGTCATATGTTGTAAATAAAAGGTTAGTGGAACTTAAAGCATCCATATAAGCCGCACTGGCTTCCGTCGTGCGGTTTGAAAGATGCATTTTCGCAGTTGTTATTGTCTGTGAACGAAGTTCGTTATCTGACAACCGCGAGGTTATGCTTAATAATCTTGCTTGTGATGCCGAAAGTCCCATGTGTACATTCCTTTCCATGGCTTATATCGGACTTAAAATGGTAAAACTTTAAACAGTTTCGTCATTACACCATATTACATCACATCATATAGCAGAGTATATCAGGATTTCAGCCCCTTTAAGCCCACGCAACATTTCTTAATAATTGGATTTAATCTTTATTTATCGTTAAATTAACTTACACTAATATACACTTCAATATAACTTAAGTTTTAACTTTCCCATACTAAAGTATGAACTTTTGTAAAATTTATTAAAGTTTTTGAGATTCATGCCGATATAAATAAAAAAGGTAGTAAGTAGAAGGCATGAGTTTAATGAAAAAAGACGAAAATAAAACCGGTGTTTCACTTTTCAGTCAATCAGAATTTTTAATAGACAACGATCCGTTGGAAGAGATATTTGCGCTTAATTTGGGTGATTTTTTGTCAGAACATTTAATTTCTGATGATTTGGCGCGCAAAATCGGCGAACATACGCAAAAAGACAAAAAAGAAGGTTTGAAAAATCAATTAAAGGAATTGATTTCAATTTATTCCTTAAGTAATACTCTTTGCGTGCTGAATTTTGAGACTGAAAAAGATTACGCAATCATTACGGCAATTGCAATGTCAGTTGCGCAAATGGTTGATACATCCGTATGCAATATTTACCTTGCCAAAGAATATGCAAAAGGTATTTCAAACAGTGAAATGCAGCTTGTTCTGGCCGGAACTTCCTCAGAAAATCAGGTTCCCGGATTTAATGTTGACAGCGAAAACCTCATTGCACAAACTTACATGACAAAAGAAACCGTGAGAGATGAAAATACTGTAGGCATATCAATTCACAGTGCTTCTCAGAATATAGGTGTAATTGAAATTAAAAACGGCGCTTTGCAGGAAGAATTCGCAGAACTTGTTGAAAGCATTGCAAACCTTTTTGCAACGTCAATCACTCTTCAAAGCCAGATTGATGAAACTTACAGACTTTTAAATGACGAAAATTCAGATATAACCGATTTACAGCATATGAGAGCGGAATTGACAGCATTAATCGGTGATTTGTGCGATTATCAGCAGGTATTTGTACAAAATCTTGCGAATGCTGTTGATACAAAAGGCGGTTATAAAGTTTCTCACTCACAAAACACTGCAAATCTCGCAAGAAAAATTTGCAAACAGCTCGGCTTAAACGAAAAGACTACGGATTTAATTTATTATGCCGGACTGTTACAAAATATCGGAAAAATCACACTTCCTGAAAGCATTTTTGCAACGAACGGCAAACTTTCAGACGAAGATTTTCAAAAGATTCAAAACCATGCAAATGTCGGTGTTAATCTTTTGATGAATATAAACTTTTTATCAGAAGTTGTTCCGTATATTACGTATCAAAAAGAACGTGTGGACGGTTCCGGTACGCCTGAAGGTTTAAAAGGACAGTCAATACCTTTCGGCTCAAGAATTATTGCAGTTGCCGATGCGTATTCTGCAATGACCTCTGACAGACCGTACAGAAAAGCCATGCCTGCTGAAAAAGCTCTTGAAATTATGCAAGAGGAAGCAGGAATAAAATGGGATGTTGATGTTGTAAATGCCTTAAAAGATGTAGTAAAATAATCAAAACTCTTATAATAATTAAAAGAGACGGTTTTAAATAAAACCGTCTCTTTTTTATAAATTACTCCTGAATAATACTGAATGCCGTAATATCATTGATATTTACGTTAAGCCAGTCATAGCGGAAACATATATAGTCATTGCATTCACAATCATCCTCGTCGCAGGTGCAATAATCTTCCAGTCTGCAGACAAGCGCATTTTCCAAAGGCAAAAAATCATCATGGCATTCTTCGCATTAACCTTCGAAAATAAAAACACGTCCGTCAATCTTCAAATGTTCTGTGAAAATCGTAATTTTGTCTGTTCCATTGTCTTCAATAATCTTCTTTAAAGATTTCATAAGATTTTTATACATAAAAATTTCTCCTGTATTTTTACCTGATTCGGCTGTTATAACAAAATACAGTAAAAACGAATTTATCAAAAAATTAATTCAACATCTTAACTAAAACATTTTACCACTTGTAATCGTCGGATATTTCCCAGCCGTCCATCATAATTAATGCAGTACAAAAAGCTCCGGCAGTTTGTGTAACGTCATCTCCACTGGGCGATTCATCATGCATGCTTTTATTACACCCCCGCCAGCCATCATTTTTTAAACGGTCTCTATCATAACCGTAGCCGTCCGGATAGAGACCGGGTCCCGGAACATTTTTTGCAATATTGCCCTGCCCTCCGTTAAACCACCCGCTTTTTATAGGAAACAAATAGAATATAAATTTATCTCTCCCAAGTTGATTCGGCTTCTGCTCTCCGTTTATATCCACTTTTATCTGAAAAAAAGTCGTAATATCACGATTTTCCGGATTGCCAGTATTAAACATCCAGCCTTGAATGGTTGTCCCATCAGCAAGCGCATAGGTATTTGAAAAGTAATCACTTGCTTTGTCTTCGGAAGCAACTTTTTGTAAATAAGGAATCAGATAAGTATCCATAAACTCCTGTGTACTCAGTTCAAAATTCCAATATTTAACTTCTTCATGGTCAACTACTGACATTTCTATGGCCTGTGATAGCACACTATAAGCCTTTTTTAATCTTTCAACCGTTACTTTTTTCTGGTATTTACCTATCAAAGAAGGCAGTGTCATTGCAGCAACAATTCCTATTATACCAAGTGTTATTAAGACTTCGGATAATGTAAATCCTTTTTTCATAGCACTTCCTATCTGATAATATACGTATTAAATAATAATAATATACTTATATAATTAAAGTATAACTCACATCTATGATTTTGTAAAGTGAATATATATATAAAATCATGGAGATAACACTATGAAGAAAAAACTTTCACGCTCCGGCAGCGGATGGGCTTTGTTTATGCCCAAAACTCTTCTTGAATTGATTGACGTTAATCCCGAAACAGATATGCTTGAAGTTAAAGTCGAAAATAATACCGTAAAAATTACTAAAGCAGACGTAACAAAAGATAAATAATTTTGTCATTTAAAAATGTTTATGTTACAATATTATCAAGGATATTAGACTAATTAAGGGGAGAAATTATATATGTCAGATGGAATTCAAGAAGTAAAAGAGCAAACATCTTCTGCTGTTGAAGAAAAAGTGGAAGTTGTTGATCTTCCGGATAATGATGAAGCAATCGAAACCAAAACCAGCGCAAGTTATGACGCAAGCAACATCAGAGTTTTGGAAGGCTTGGAAGCCGTCAGAATGAGACCGGGGATGTATATCGGCTCAACTTCTCAACGCGGGCTTCACCACTGCATATATGAAATTGTCGACAACTCAATTGACGAGTCTCTTGCAGGTTTTTGTACAGACATCCATGTAACCGTAAACAAAGACAACAGTGTAACTGTTGAAGATAACGGACGCGGAATTCCGGTTGATATAAAACCCGAAACAGGCAAATCCGCACTTGAAATCGTTCACACCGTTTTACACGCAGGCGGCAAATTCGGTGACGGCGGCTACAAAGTTTCAGGCGGTCTTCATGGCGTTGGCGCGTCAGTTGTAAACGCTCTTTCCGAAAAATATAAAGTTGAAGTTTCACGTCAGGGATTTGTCTGGAGACAGGAATATATGAGAGGGGAACCTCTTACACCTGTAGAAAAAGGTGAAGCGACCGACAAAACCGGTACAAAAACAACTTTCTGGCCTGATCCTGAAATTTTTACGGAAACAACGGAAATCGACTGTGATGTAATCGCAACAAGACTTCGGGAAATGGCATTTTTGAACAAAGGTTTAAAAATTATCTTTACAAATGCCCATACTGACGAAACCGAAACATTCCACTACGTAGGCGGTATCGGAAGTTACGTCGAATTTTTGAACAAAAATAAAACCGTTCTTCATGACAAACCGATTTATATAGACAAAGTTGTTGACAATATGCAGGTTGAAGTGGCTATGCAATACACAGATGCCTACAACGAAAGCGTTCTGTCATTTGCAAACAACATCAACACCCATTCAGGCGGAACCCACCTTACAGGTTTCAGAAACTCAATTACACGTGTTTTGAATGATTACGCAAGAAAAAATAACATCCTTAAAGATTCTGATCAAAATCTTTCTGGTGAAGACGTCAGAGAAGGTTTGACCGCTATTGTTTCAGTAAAATTGCCGAATCCC
>CALVAS010000083.1 GCA_944325585.1 Candidatus Gastranaerophilales bacterium | reverse complement strand
CAGAGGGCACTTAGACAAATTTGTGACTTCTTCAAAAAGCACGTGAAGAAGGTCTTTTTCCGAGTGTTCCTGCTTTTACGGCTGCGGCTACAGCTGGAGATATTCACTCCATTTCCTCTTGTTTTCAAGAGTAAAATAACAAAAAATTCTTGTCAAATAAAAATTATATATTATTAAATTAAGTTAAAAGAAAAGATATAAATCTATATATAATATATAGATATTTAGAATTTATGTAAATTAATTTTTTATCATACTAGCAAAAAATAATTTTCTCAGGTATTATATAATGCATATTCATTTTCATCGGAATTTTATATGCAATTACTCATTGATAAAGAATTAAATTCGAACGATAAGATTTTAAAACCTGACTTCAATTCAAGAACAGGACGTGAACTTTTAGCGTTTTATCTGCAAACTAAATTTAAACAAATTGTGGCTTACGACAAACGTTGTGAAGCGCCAATATTTAAATCCGTTAACCCGAATTTTATCCAGCGTTTCACAAGACGTCTTATCACAAATCCGCATAAAAGAATTTTAATCGGAATTACGGGCGAGTCCGCATCCGGCAAGTCAACAATCTGCCGTGAATTGAAAAATTTAATAGAGCAGCTTTCAATGCCTGTTTCTGTTTTGAGTACGGATAATTATTTTAATGATATTTCGGAATTGATTAAAAAGTACGGAAACTTTGATAATTTGCGTGATAACGGGTATGACATAGATTCTCCCGAAAATTTTCAGCTGGACTTGTTGAGACGTGATTTAATCAAACTTTCACAGGGGAATAATATTAAAGCGCCCAGATATGTTCCGAACGGTACAGGAATATCAATTCCTGAATCTCTTGACATCCGTTCCGATAAATTAATTGTTGTAGAAGGTATTGCAACAATGTATGAAGATGTACAGGACGTTTTCGATATTAAAATTTATATTGAAACTACAGACGACATAAGACGAAAACGTTTCATGAAACGGGCAATTGAAGAAAGAAATCAAAATGAACTTAATGCTCAAAAACAATGGGATTATATTGTTGAAGCCGGAATCAAATACGTTCAGCCCGGAAGAAACAATGCGGATTTCGTTCTTGACGGAAATGTAAATTTAAAATATTTTGACAAAATTCTTGAATATATTCATACCATTACAAATAATTTTCAATAAAGTTTTAAGATTGCTTAACACTTTTAACTTATTTTGCACTAAAATTAAAAATATGGTAAAATTTGTATAATCTGATGTTAGTACGTTTAAATTTGAAGAGTTTCTTGAATTAAATACACTAAATAATTGATACGTTTATTAATCAATTTTACTATAATTTATTTGTACTAATCCAAGGATAAGTAAATAGGTGGCAAGTGATTGAAAAGTTTATGAAAAGTGAAGATGATAAAACTGATGTAATGAAAATGTCCGGAAAGAAAAAAGCCGGAATGATTTTCGTTTCTCTATTTTTGGTAGTTTTGATATTTGCGGCGGCAGGCTGTACAGGCGGCGGTTCAAATGTTGCGCCGGCAACCCCTCCTCCGTCTCCGGCACCGGCTCCATCTGCAGATACGGAAGCAACAGCACCGGCGGATAATGATGTTGCAAATGTTGCACCGGATGTAAATACCGATGATGTAATGGTTACCCCCGGATTATCCGATTCTCCGGACGCCGCTGCGTCTGCGAAAAAGGATAAGAAAAATCCAGACAAAAAATCAGAAAAAGGCAATGGCGATGACGAAATAGACGTAATTGCAAATCAGGATGAAAAAATGGTCGCACTTGTTGTTGAGGGCTCAGGTCGCGAAAATCCTTTTGTTCCGGCAAATGAACCGATTAAGGATGAAGACAGTGAGGCTAAAAAATTGGTAGAATTGCAAAAAGCTAAACTGCAATACGATTTGGTTGAGCCCCCGAGCGGCGCAAATGCGGACAGTGATGCTTCCAGAGTTCTTACAACAACAGTTTCTGGAATTATGTATGATTCAACAAGTCCTTCCGCAATATTAAATATAGAAGGGTCTGATTTCCTTGTCAGATCAGGTGATGTGATAAACGGATATAAAGTTTTGGCAATAAGTCCGTCAGTTGTAACCGTACAACTCGGTGCAAACGTTTATAAAGCCGGTGTCGGTCAATTGCTGGCTACGGATGGAATTCAATACAACACCATATCAAATTTAGATAAAAAATTCGGTGGTGCAAGAAAAAATAAATAAAGTTAGATAAGCAGGAGCAGATATGAAAAATAAAGTTACAAAGAAATTTTTAGCAGGTGCAATGTTACTGGCATTTGCATTGTCAAATTCTTCCGCGCTGGTTTTGGCATCTGAAGTTACGGATTTAATTAACTCCTCAGGCAGTGTAAACGGACTGTTGCTGGCGGAAGATTTGGGCGGACTCAGAGGTTTCAGCTCAGCATCAGGAGCTGCTGATGTATTTACGGGTGTTTCAGAACAAAGACGCCAGGAGCTGCATGAGCAGTATAAACCTACAGAAAATATAAAATTGAGAGCAGAACACTCTCTAACCGATAAAACAATTCCTGTAACTTTAAGTTTAAGGGATTCAGATGTTACTCAGGTTCTTCGGATGTTTGCCGATAAAGCCGGATTAAATATTATTTTTGACCCGAATGTGTCCGGAACAGTAACAATGGATCTTGTTGATGTTCCTCTGAATGATGCTTTCGAGCTTATTATGGAAATGAACCAGCTCTATTATCTGGTTGATAACAATACATTAATTGTTTATTCAGATCCGGGTAATTCAACAATAAATATGAAAGAGTTGATTGCAATTCCGGTAAAATATGTTGATGCAATGCCGATGGCAAAATTCTTAAACGAAAACATTT
The DNA here is from genome assembly GCA_944325585.1 of Candidatus Gastranaerophilales bacterium. Lineage (GTDB taxonomy): Bacteria > Cyanobacteriota > Vampirovibrionia > Gastranaerophilales > Gastranaerophilaceae > Scatenecus. Next base: position 2,798 of record CALVAS010000083.1, on the reverse strand, counting down.
TCGGATTAAGAAAACCGGGCATATCAAACACTTATGTTGCAACAACCAACCCGCGTAAAAATGAAGTTTTGATTTTCGGAACCAAAAATGATGCTGCAATTGCAAGAAAAATCATAGAACAGTTTGATGTTCGTCCGATGTTTAAGACTTATAAAGTAAATCACGTGACACCGGATGTAATGGCTGAAATGCTCTGTACACAATTGCTTCCGACAATCATTGATGCGGACGCATTGGAAAAGAGTGATTCTGGTCAAATTACCGGAGCCGCAGCAAGCAGCAGTGAAATTTCAATAGGCGGCAGTGAAATAGCATGCGGATATTCATCAAGCCTTGATACAAGTTCTGGTTCATCAAGCGGGGTAGTTTCATTTTCATCATTGCCGTTATTGGCTTTAGAAGTTTCATATTCAACCGGATTGGGAACAATAAATGTAATGGGGGCAAACCCTCACCAATTGCAATTGATTGATGAATTCATCGCGGCAAATGACATAAAAGAACCGCAAGCATATCTTGAAATTTCAATTATTGAACTTGATGAAAAAGGTAGCAAAACTTTTGATAATACCTGGAGATTTGTAAGTAAAAACTTAAAAGCTTCATTTACAAGTGAAACCGGTACAAAAACCGACAGTCCTGTTTACTTTATTGATCATGCAGGTGAAAAAGTAGGCGATACTTATCCGTCAATGTCTCTTTCCTGGACAATTAATTACCTTGTTTCAAACGAAAAGGGACGTGTTGTAGCAAATCCGCGTATATTGATTACAAACGGACAGGAAGCTACAATTGATTTGACATCAGACTATGTAAAAACAGTAACATCACAAATCGTTCAAGGTGTTAACAACGCAACATCTCAAAAAGATTACGAAATCGGTGATGATAACGGTATAAAAGTTACTATGACTCCGTTTATCAGTCCGGACGGATATGTTACATTGAATATCAACCCTGATTATGCAACAATCAGCGGTCAAGAATATACATATAACGAGGACGGAGAAAGGGAACTTGCTGCAACATTACTTCAAAGACGTAATCTAGAATTAAAAAATGTTCGTATAAAAGATGGCGAAACGTTAATAATTGGCGGTATGTTAAGAGATGAAGAAATAAAAAATGTTTCTAAAATACCGGTATTAGGTGATATTCCTTATATTGGAGCCTTGTTCAGAACCACAGATACTACCAAAACTAAAGAGGAAATGCTTATCATGATTACACCTCGAATCATAACGGATAATGAAGACGCTATCAGTGAACAAGAAAACTTGTAAAAAGAATTAAAAATCAACATGAATGAAGTTTTAAACAGATTAAAAAACAGTGTCAATAAACAGATACTTAATAAAGTCAATTCTACACTTTTGGAACAATATAATTTTGTTCCAATAAGTGTAAAGGACAAGTTTCTGTTTGTTGCAATCAATTCTAAATCTGATAAAGATGTAATTAATTTGAAACTTAAAGAAATATTTCCGTTTCAGATTAAGTTCATTCAAATTGCCGATAACGATTTGGGTCAATTGATTAGTGCATTGAAACCGTTGATGAGTGCTCCTGCAGCTTCTGCTTCAATTGATACTCCGGAAGGTCAGGCTAAACTCGGAGAAATGTTAATCAAGAAGGGTTATATTTCTGATTTGCAGCTTCTCCAAGCGTTGGCTGAAAGCAAGCGTCTGAAAATGCCTATCGGTTCAACTCTGTTTAAGTTAGGCTTCATTACTCTGCCCCAATTAAAAGAAATTCTTCATGATCAGACGGGGTTTGATTTAGTCAGCAACGAACAGCTTGCAAAACAGGACAAATTTATTAATATGCTTCCGGAAGACTTTATTAAGACAAATAAAGTAGTTCCGATATCTTCTGACGGTAAAACTTTGCTATTGGGGGTTGTAACACCTTTAAAACCGGATGTTTTGAAGGAAATTATTTATCTGACCGGACAAAACCCGAAGCAGTTGCTGATGACTCATTACGAGTATCAAAACTCTCTTGATACATTCTTCAGTGAACAAAAGAAAGAAACTGAAAGAATTATCAAAAAAATCGAAGAAGAATCTGCAGAAATCGAAAAAGAAGAAACTCTTTGGGAACAGGTTGATAACGAACTTCAAGATTCAACAGGTTCAATTGCAAAGTTTGTAAACCAAATTATTACAACAGCAATTGATAACAACGTTTCCGATATTCACATAGAGCCCCGCTTAAGCGGATATATAGTCCGTTACAGAAAATTCGGTATGCTGCAAAAAGTTCTTGATATTCCGCCGAAGGCAGAAAGTTCGGTAATTGCGCGTTTCAAAGTTTTGTCCCGTATGAATATCGCAGAACACAGACGTCCGCAGGACGGTACGTTTTCAATTAAATATCGCGAAGGTTCTTACGACTTCCGTATAAACACACTTCCGGTTTCAGGCAAAGAAAAGGTCTGTATCCGGGTTCTTGCACCTGCAGTCAGTTTGAACGCCGCCGATAAAAATATTAAACTTGTCGGTGGTTCTGATGAAGATGTCGCAAAAATTAAAAACATGGTAAGCTGTCCGAACGGAATTATCCTGACATCAGGTCCTACAGGTTCCGGTAAAACAACAACACTGTATTCGGTTTTAAAAAGTTTGAATAATGAAGATGTTAACATTACAACAATCGAAGACCCGATAGAAATTAAACTTGAAGGTATTAACCAGTCGCAAATTAATGCCAAGGCCGGTATTACATTTGCATCTTGTATGCGTGCAATTTTACGTCAAGACCCTGATATCATTCTGGTTGGTGAAATTCGTGACTAT
>CALVAS010000082.1 GCA_944325585.1 Candidatus Gastranaerophilales bacterium | reverse complement strand
TACAGCAAGCACAATATACTCAACACTTGGAAACAACAACTCATTAGTACCGCTGGCAATAAAAGATTTTGCAAACAGCATGGGCCTGACAGCCGGCTCATACATAACCGGTGACACGGCAGAAGGAAGAGACAGATTTATAGATGAATTCGGCACACAGGCAATTTGGCTTTTGGGAATCCCCGCATACAAAAAGTTACTTGACATTGCACTGTTTAAACCTCTGGGATATGACCCGAAAATTGATGTAAGAATTCTTAAGAACCCTGAAATTTATGAAAAAGCAAAACAATATGCCCCGACAGAAGAAATAAAAACAGCGCTTGAAAAAATCGGACAGTCAGACAAGTCTTTAAAAGCGTTTAAAGGTTTGACTTTCGGCAAATTTGTCGCCTCTACGTTTTTAACCATTGTTTCATACTACGGACTTACAAAATACAGACATCATGCGACAAAAGAGCATATCAAAGAAAATTTCATAAAAAAACATAAAGAACAAATTGAGAACTCTAAAAATTCCGCTTTAACCGTAAAAAATATAAAAACCAAAAGCGGAGATTCATTTACTGCAAATATAAAAACCCCGCAGGCATTTAATCAGGTTCATAAAGACAAAACATCGAAAAACAACGCGAAAAATCCGACATTTACAGGACTTCAGGACTTTATGTTCAGCCCGACCAAAAACCTCATGATTGTAGACGGAGCCATTACAGCCGAAAGACTTTATGAATCAAGAAATCCGCAGGATTTGATTGGATATATTATAAAAGAAGGCAGTTTCTGGGCATTTATGTACTTTTTGGGTGCAAAAATCCAAAAACATGTTGAAAACACAACCGAAAAGAAACATGGAATGAACATCCAGCTTGATGCGCGGGTAATTGAAAGCAGCGATTTGAAAAACGCATTAAAGGATGAAAAACTTCCATCAACCCTCAAAGCATTCTCAAATCTCAAAAAAGAAGCCGATATTTACGATTTTGTGGTAAACCATAACAACAAAGACAATATCATTGTAAAAATGGCAAAAATGTCTGATGTCATTGAAGTTATGAATAAAAAAGATTTGTTTAACAGCCCTGTTGACACAAGAGCCTACATTGATATTGACGAAGTTAAGGGTATAAACGAAAAACTCGGAAAACTTTACAATCAATTCAACAATTACAAAAACAACGTAAAAACAAAACTCGCCGACAAAGCTGATGATGAAATATTGACCGATTTTCTTAAAAATCTGAGAAAATACAAGAGAAGTTCCGTTCTTAAAAATATCGGAACCTGCATTGGGGTTCTCGGTGTAATTGCACCTGCAATTATGGTCGGCATCAGATTTGCAGATTCCAAAAACAAAGGATTTAAAGTTCAGGAAGATATTGAAAAAGAACTTACACAGCAGCTTAAAAACGGCACGTTAAAAGTTTAATTTCCGCTTAAAATCCCTTCTGCCGCAACATAACCTGTTGACCAGCAGTTCTGAAGATTAAATCCTCCGCAGAAACCGTCAATATCAAGAACTTCACCGCAGAAAAACAGGTTTTTGACTATTTTTGACTGCATTGTTTTTGAATCGACTTCATTAAGAGAAACACCTCCGCAGGTAACGACTTCGCCGCCTTTGGCCGTTGAAATCACTTCGATTTCAAATTCATTCAGATATTTCAGAATTTTATCTCTTGTTTTTCCGTCAATTTGCGAGCCCTTTAAATTTTCATCAATCTTTGCGGACTTTAAAATATATACGGCTAAAGATTTCGGGATAAAATCTGATATTATATTTTTAACAGATTTGTGCGGATTTTCATTCAAAACCTTTTGAAACTCCAACATGCCGGTAAAATCAAGATAAATTTTATACGGAAAGGATTTTCGCGCCATTATTGACGAAATTGTATAAATCAGAGGGCCTGAAACCCCGTTGTGAGTAAACAGCAAATCCCCGCACAAACTTTGACCGCAGAAATCAGCTTTAATTGATTTTAAAGAAACACCTGCGAGTTCAGAAAAATCTTCGGAGGTTTTAAGAGCAGTTAAAGCGGGAAGCGGTTCAATAATCATGTGACCCAGTTGTTTAATGAAGTTAAACGCAGAATGCCCGCCTGTGGCAACAACAACTTTTTCAAAGAAATAAGATGCAGAGTTTGTTTTTACTTCAAATCCGCCGTTACAGGTTTTCACAGCGGTGACATTCTCATTTTTCACCTTTACCCCCTGCAAAACATCAATAAAATGACGCCGCACATCCTCTGAACTTTCAGAAATCGGAAAATACCTGAAATCCTCCTGCGTAAAAGTTTCCACACCGATGTTTTTAAAAAATTCGAGAGTATCAGAGGTTCCGAATCTTGAAAAAACAGAATATAAAAACTTTTCTCCTCTCGGATAGTTTGCAGCCAAATCTTTTACGTCAAACTCTGCATGAGCAAGGTTACAGCGCCCGCCGCCGGTCGGTAAAAGTGTTTTTAAAACAGAATTTTTCTCAAATATAACCGGATAAACACCTTTTTGTTTCAAAAAATAAGCACATGTACATCCGGCAGGCCCGCCGCCGATTATAGCAATTTTAGATTTCAACGCGGGTGCCATACAAAAATACCATTTCCGGATTTTCCAAATCACTGTGTAAATCAATTATTGATTTATGCAAAACAGGATGAATATAGTCAGGTATAAGTTCCAGAAGCGGAACAAGCGTAAAAGCGCGCAGATGAACGTATTTGTGCGGGATTGTCAGGCCGTCTTCATTAATAATTTCATTTCCGTAAAACAAAATATCAATATCAATTGTTCGGTCCTCGTAATTTGATGAGCCTGAACTTTTGCGCCCCAGCTGTGCTTCAATTCTTTTGCATTCGTTAAGAAGTTCTCTTGGTGAAAGCGATGTTTTTATTTCAACAACCGCATTCACAAACCAGGTTTCTGAAGCCATATTCCACGGCTCGGTTTCGTAAAACGCTGAAGTCCTGATTATGCTGACATTTTCACAAGCTCCGAGAAGACTCGTTGCCTGCTGAACATATCCGATTCTGTCGCCTTTATTTGACCCTAAACTTAAATAAACGATTGCCATACCAATATTCTATAGATTTTCACCTGTAATGTCAATAAGAATTTGAGGTATTTTAAGGGTTTGCGGGGAATTTATTTTAATCTCCCGCCCGCTTTTTCAATTGCTGACTCAAGAGCTGAAACAACAGTCAAAACATCTCTTTCCGATACAAACCCAAGAGTTCCGATTCGGAAAATCTTATCCTTCAAATCGTTCTGCCCGTTTGCAACGATAATATCATAATCATTCTTTAAAATTTTTCTGATATCACCAACAGCCATACCCTCGGGAGGATAAACAGAAGTCACTGCAAAACTTGCTTTGCTGTCATCTTCCACAAAAAGTTTCAGCCCCAGTTTTCGCAAAGAATTCCGCAGAAGCATTGCATTTGTTCTGTGACGGTTTAGAATATTTTCCAAACCTTCCGATTTTAACATTTTTAATGCCAGATGGAGCGCGATAATAAGATTTACAGCAGGTGTGTACGGTGTTGTATGCTGTGCAAGAGATTTTTTGTAACTGCTCCAATTAAAATAAAATCCGGGATATTTACATTGTTTATGAACTTCAAATGCTTTATCATCTGCCGTTAAAAATGCCAGCCCCGGCGGTATCATAAAACCTTTTTGAGAACCTGAAACAAGAACATTAATGCCCCACTCGTCAGGTTTTATATCCATGGCGCCGACGCTCGTAACCCCGTCAACTACAGATAAAGCCCCGTGCTTTTTAATAATTTCACAAAGAGCCTTAACATCATTAACAGCCCCCGTTGAAGTTTCAGAATGCGTCATTGTAACTATTTTAATTTCTTTATTAACATCTTCTTCCAACCTTTTTTGCAAATCAACGGAATTTATAACTTCCCCGTATGGCACTGCTAGTCTTTCGGCAATTGCGCCGTGTGATTCAGCAATTTTTGCCCAGCGCTCGCCAAAATTACCGATAACAAGAGAAAGAACTTTATCGCCCGGGTTTACAAGATTGGAAAGCGCAGCCTCCATTGCGCCCGTTCCGCTTGAGGCAAAAACAAAAACGTCATTGCGGGTTTGAAAAATCCATTTTAAATCTTCATTAACTTCGTCAAAAACAGCCGAGAATTCCGGACTTCTATGCGGCATCGGCGATTTTGCCATTTCCAGAAGTACGTTTTCAGGAACAGGCGTGGGCCCAGGTATCATTAACAAAGTTTTATTTTTCATTTTACCCCCTTTTTAATTCATTTAATATTAACATGTTTTCTGATTTTATGTATAATATTAAACAAATGTTTATATACGGAATTTTATCAACAATAATATTTCTGACACTTCTCCCGTTTTACTATATCGTGAGAGTAATTCAAAAAAAATATCTCTACGGCTGGAAGGAGAAGCTGGGATTCTTGAAATCACCCGATTTGGGCGAAAAAGTCATTATGCTTCACGGTGTTTCTGTCGGTGAAGTAATCGCTCTTGAAAACCTTACTAAAAAAATTAAAGAAACCTTTCCTGAGTTTAAAATAGTTGTCACAACAGGCACAAAAACAGGGCAGGATATTGCAAATAAAAAATATAAAGAAATCGCGGATTTTATAACATATTTTCCGTTTGACATTCCGTTTGCGGTAAATTCATTTTTAAACAAGATTAAGCCGTCGGTTGTTTTGATTGCAGAAACGGAACTGTGGCCGAACTTTGCATATCTTTGCAAGAAAAAAAATATTCCGCTTCTGGTAATCAACGGCAGAATAAGTGACAGTACATTCAATGCCTACAAACGATTAAAATTCTTCTTTAAACATATTTTAAAGAATTATACCGGAATTTATACACAGAGCAACGAAGACCGCGACAAACTTATTGCAATAGGCGCATCCCCAGATAAAACAGAATTCATGGGTAATCTCAAATTTGATATCAAAAAACAGGATGTAAATATTGATATCGGAAAAGGTTCAAATAAACTGATTATTGCAGGCAGCACCCACAAAGGCGAAGATGAAATCGTTCTGAATGCGTTTAAAAATGTAAAAGCAAAAGTTCCAAATGCAAAACTTCTTCTTGCTTCGCGTCATATTGAAAGGGTTCCGGATATTGCAGAACTGATTAAAACCACCGGTCTTTCTTTCGGATACCGCTCAAAAGGCGATACCTTCAGCAACTATGATATAATTCTGCTTGATACACTCGGTGAACTCGGCAAAATGTATTCATTATGCGATTTTGCGTTTATCGGCGGAAGTTTCAATACAACCGGCGGACACAACCCTCTGGAAGCCGCAGTTTACAACAAACCTGTTATTACAGGCCCAAGTATTCACAACTTTAAGGATATATACGGAATTTTAACTCATACAAATGCAGGAAAATTAGTCAAAACCCCTCAAGAACTTGAAGAATACATGCTTAAACTTTTAACCGATGAAAAATTTTATCAGGAAGCGGAACGCGACTGTTTAAAAGTGTTTGAGAGTCAAAAAGGTGCACTTGAGTTTGTTATTAATAAACTTAAACAAATTATTAAATAAGCCCATCCTTCATTATTGACAGACTTTAGAATTGAGAGAATCGTTTTTTGTTTTTCTTTCAAGCACACGCAATCATTGAGTTTTGGGAGGATTTTCGTGTTATCAGACACAGTCAATTGTTACGAAATATT
>CALVAS010000081.1 GCA_944325585.1 Candidatus Gastranaerophilales bacterium | reverse complement strand
TAATCCTGCAAGATCAATTTCACCGATTTTTTTGACTTCCGAAATATTTATATTTTGCCCGTAAATATATTCAATCGGCTTTTTGCGGCGTGTGTATAGACTCTGAAATCTTGCGCTGTCTCCGTTAAGAGCATGATACCCTATATTAGTTTCATCCTGAATTCTTACACGAAGTTTATTGATATCAAAATTCTTTGTCGGAATTTTCAAAAGTACAATGTCTGAATTTCTAAAAAGCAGCCCGCTTCCAAGATTAACCCTTCCAAAATCTTCGCCAAAGTCAATAAACGTACTTGTCCAGCGCTTTGCAAAATTTTTCAAATCAAACATGAATACACCGTTCAAATTGCTTGCAGGGCAAATGTCTGCCGATGTTTTTATGTGACCAGACTTTAGCATAGAAGCATAGTTGTTTTTTGTTGTTATGTGATATAAAAATCTCGGTATGTCAGCTTTTCCGACTTTAGCCATTTTCGCTGCATAACTTATCGCCGCTTTTCCAAGCGTTGCTGCTGCTTTTCCAATCATAATTATCCCCTGTTATATATAATATAAAACATATTCATGCAAAAAATTGCCTAATAGTTAGGAATAATTTTAGCCTCTACATCTTTTTTAACATTTATAGTGCTGTTTAAACTTCTTGCAAGCTCTGCCGCTGTGTTTGCACTGTAGAATTTTCCGCCTGTCACAAGAGACGTGCATTCCAGCTGAGCAAGATCATCTTCTTCCGTTATATTAAATGCAATAACATCAATTACCACATCTTTTCTGACTTTAATAAGCTCCATAACCCACTTGCAAGGACTCTCATCACAGTTTTCACCCCCGTCCGTCAGCAGAATAATGTGTTTTTTCCCGCTAAAACCCATAAAATCATTTTTAACGGCTTCTTTTAACGAATATGTAATCGGCGTCATACCTGTAGCTTTTGTCTTAAAGAGAGAATGCTCTATATCAGATGCATTTGAAGTCCCTATAGGAACAAGAAGCGTTGATGCTCTGCACGCCTCAAATGGCGTAAAGCCCATTCTGTGTCCGTAAACTCGCAAGCCTACAGACGTGTTTTTGCCGAGTTTTGGAATTATATCGCGCATTGTTTCGAGCATTAAATCAACTTTGCGTCGTCCGTCAAGATATTCGTTCATACTGTTTGAAAAATCAAGAATAAACAGCGTTCTCTCGCTTTCCTGCGGTGCATATTGATAAGTTTTTGGCGTATGGACAGAATAAGATTCGGCGTAAGCCGGCAAAATTGATATTAATACAGCTATCAGAATTATTACTTTCATAAATAAATTCTTTGGATATAAATGAATTTTCAAATCGGACAAGTTTCTAAATTTTCGTGGTACAATTTAAACGTAATAAGGGATATGAAATATGAATAGTGTTGAAATTGTAAAAAACGCCGAAAAAGAATTAAGAGAACAGTTTGAAATTATAGAAGATATAAGAGATTTTAACCAGAATAAGGTTCTGGAAGCATTTTTAAACAATAAAGTTGCTCCGGAGCATTTTTATACGGTCTCTGGATACGGGCATGACGATATGGGACGCGAAGTTCTTGATAAAGTCTTTGCCGAAGTGTTCAAAGCAGAAAAAGCAATTGCCAGAATCCATTTTGCATCAGGCACCCATACACTTGCGTGCTGCCTGTTCGGCTGTCTCCGCCCGGGAAATAAATTAATTTCAGTTGCGGGCGCGCCTTATGACACAATGCAGGAAGTTATCGGAACAGCAGGTGATGAGGCTACAAAAGAAGATTCTTTGATTGCTCACGGCATTATTTATGATGAAGTTCCGCTTCTTAACGGATGCGATATTGACTTTGAAACTTTGGAAAAAACAATCGACAAAACCGTAACGATGGTCTTAATCCAGCGTTCCAAAGGCTATTCAACACGCAAATCCCTAACAATTGATACCATAGAAAAAATCTGCAAAATCGTAAAATCTAAAAATCCTGATTGTATTTGCTTTGTAGACAACTGTTACGGTGAATTTGTAGAAACAAAAGAACCGCTTGAAGTCGGTGCTGATTTAATAGCAGGCTCTCTAATCAAAAACCCCGGCGGCGGAATTGTAGAAGCAGGCGGATATATTGCAGGAAAAGCCAAACTGGTTGAAAAATCAGCCAACCGTCTTACGGCCCCAGGAATCGGAAGCGAGGGCGGTGCAATGTTCAACCAGCACAGACTTATGTTTCAGGGATTTTTCATGGCTCCGTCGGTTGTCTGCGATGCTGTAAAAGGTGCTGTTCTTGCAGCAAAAATATTTTCAAACATCGGCTATGACACTTATCCTAAATTCAATGAAAAGCGCACTGATATTATCCAGAACATAATTTTTGGCTCTCCTGAACCGCTTGAACAGTTTTGCAGGACAATACAGTCTTTATCGCCTGTTAACGGATATGTAACCCCGATTCCGGAGTACATCCCGGGCTATGAAGACAAAGTCATTATGGCGGGCGGAACATTTATTGAAGGCTCTACTATTGAACTTTCTGCAGACGGTCCGATGCGGCCTCCGTATGTTGCGTATATGCAGGGAGGGCTAAATTATGCGCACGTTAAAATAGCGCTTACCAAATTTCTTGATAAATTGCAGAAGAATTCAGAGAGGAATTTAAATAAAACTTTACCTGCATTTTCAATTTAAAAGCATTGATTTTTATGCTATGTAAAGTTTTATAAAGTTGAAATAGCACTATATGACTAATTCTTTAGGATTAGATAACGAAAATCCACACTTATGAATTGACAGAGTGATTTTTGTGGTAAACTGTTAAAGTACCCCACAAAGTGGTATTAGACAAAGTATATAGTATTAAGAAGAGGAAAGGTGAAGATATGTCATTACCAAACGTAGCATATTTTTCAATGGAAATCGCGATGGATCAGTCTTTAAAGACTTATTCAGGCGGTCTAGGATTTTTAGCCGGATCACACATGTTGTCTGCCGGTTATTTGCAAATGCCAATGGTCGGTGTGACTATGTTGTGGTCTTATGGTTATTACGATCAGCGTATTGCACATGATGGTCAGGTAGAAGTTGCATACATCAGAAAATATTATGACTTCTTAAAAGATACTAATGTATCAACTGAAGTTGATATTTTCGGTGAAAAAGTTAAGGTAAAAGCATTCTTAGTAGAACCCGAATTGTTCGGTGCCTGCCCTGTTTATCTTTTGACAACTGATATTGAAGGCAACAGCGAATGGGCTAAAAGCATTTCCCACAAACTTTACGACGGTAACGAAAAAATCAGAATTGCTCAGGAAACTGTTCTTGGTGTTGCAGGTGTTAGAATCCTTCAAGCAATCGGATACAACTTTGACGTTATCCATATGAATGAAGGGCACGCACTTCCGGCAGCATTTGAATTGTTAAGACAATACAACGGCAACCTCGAAGAAGTTAAAAAGAAAACTGTATTCACAACACACACACCGGTTGCTGCAGGTAACGAAGTTCACTGGGTTGACACACTTATGGAAGGCGGATTTTTTGCAGGTGCTTCCCGTGAAACAGCAGTTCAATTGGGCGGCGAAAACTTCTCTCTTACAGTAGCTGCTTTAAGAATGTCAAGACTTGCAAACGCAGTTTCACAACTTCACGGTCTTGTTGCTAACAAAATGTGGGAATGGGTTGAAGGCAGATGCCCGATTAGAGCAATCACAAACGCCGTAAATCTTCACTACTGGCAAGATGACAGAATCAAAGAAGCTCATACCCCTGAACAACTTCTTGCTGTTAAACGCGAAATGAAAACAGAATTGTTCGAGTATGTTGCAAACGTTGCAGGTAAAAGATTCAATCCTGATGTTCTTACAATTACATGGGCAAGAAGATTTGCAGATTACAAACGCGCTTGGCTCATCTTGATGGACAAAGACAGAATCAGCAAACTTCTTGATGAAAACAAAATTCAAATTATCTTTGCCGGTAAATTTCACCCAGATGACGTTATGGGTAAAGAGATGTTCAACAAACTTTTGAACAGATCTCATACTCTTAAAAACGTTGTAGTTTTGCCGGGATACGAACTTGAACTTTCAGGAATGTTGAAACGCGGTTCTGATATCTGGCTTAACACGCCGTTAAGACCGTTTGAAGCATCAGGTACTTCCGGTATGTCTGCAAATGCTAACGGTGCACTTCACCTTTCTACATTTGACGGATGGACTGTTGAAGGGACTTTTGATGGCATTAACGGATACACTATTGAATATCCTGAACTTGATGATGAAATGCCCTGGGAAGAACGTCATTGGAAAGATCATGAATGCATGATGAATAAAATTGAAAATGAAATTATTCCGACATACTACGAAAATAAACAAGAATGGGCAAGATTAATGCGTCAGGCTATCAGAACATCTGAAGCATACTTCAATTCTGACAGAATGGTTATTGAATACTACAACAGATTGTATAAACCCATTGCGCACAACGACGCAACATCAGGCGGAAAGAAAAAAGAAATGAATATTTCTGAAACTCCGACGTTTGATGCCTGGACTTTCTCAAATATCAAGTAGTTTTATAGCATTACGAACCAGAGAGCCGATTTTAAATCGGCTCTTTTTAGTTCTTTTGATTGATATCTAAATATATTCAATGTGTTATAATTTTTGAATGAATATTTCAGAAGATATAATTTCTCTAGTTGAATTAAAGCGTATTCTAAGAGATGAATTGTCTCAATTTGAGAACAAACGAAAAAGCACCATATTTGTTTCAAAATTATTCAAATATGCAGGAATACTCTCTATTTTACTTTCAATTTTAATTACTGCAGTATTTATAATCAATATAAAAAAAATTGATTTGAACACAATGCCTATTTTTTATGTGTTCAGCCCGGTTATATTATTTTGGTTATTTATTTTTTCTTTGTTTATTAAGCCTGAAAAGAATCTGTCAAAAGAGATAAAATCCAAAATAAGCTATAAAATAGAAGAAATTTTTAATTTAGAATATCTGAACACTCTGGAATTTGGAAAAAATAAAGAATTAGAAGAAAAAGCTGCAATATTTAACTTTACAATGCCACAAGATAATATTGATGATGCCTTTGCGGGCAATTACAAAGGTGTAAATTATCTGGTTTGTGAGACAAAAGCTCACAACACAGTTTATGTTTTATTTAAAGTGTTCAAAAATTTCAAGTCAGAAACCGCAGTCATTGCTAAAAAGAAATCAAAATCCGAAAAGTGGGGCATAGGATTACTAATATTCTTTATTCTTGGCTGCTCTCTGACATTTTTACTGAGTATTATTTCTCCGGACAAATACAACTCCGGTATGGATTTATGGCAGCTGATGCTTGCTGTATTACCTGTACTTGCAGGGCTTTTAATATTTATATTGATGCGTAAAAGACGAAAAATTTCGCTCGAAAGCAGCAAGTTTCAATATTCGTTTGAAACCCTTGGTGATGAACTTGAGGGTAGATATGCACTTTCACCTGCGATGATTGAGCGTTTGATAAACCTCCAAAATTCATTTAATGGTAAAAAACTAACTTGTAAATTTAAAAATAATATAATACAATTTGAAATTGAAACTAAAAAAGACCTTTTTGAATTTACTGACCTAGAGTATGAAGTTATTTCCACGAAATTTGTCAGCAATTTTTATAATGAACTTGTTTCAATAATGTCAATGATTGACTATTTTAAACTTGATGAAAAAACGGGACTTTAATGATATCTTTCAAGCACACGCAATCATTGAGTTTTGGGAGGATTTTCGTGTTATCAGACACAGTCAATTGTTACGAAATATT
>CALVAS010000080.1 GCA_944325585.1 Candidatus Gastranaerophilales bacterium | reverse complement strand
AATATTCTATTTTATTTGTCGGCTTTTTATTTAAAATTCTTTATGTTTATTCTTAAATTGTTACATTACTTTACAAAAGAAAACTGACTGCTATAATTAGGTTATGAAGTTATGCATATTTCCCGGAACATTTAATCCTGTTCACAACGGCCATCTTTATATGGCAGAATATATTTTAAAAAATTTTGATTTCAAAAAAATACTTTTTATACCGGCGTTTGTTCCGCCGCAAAAAGAAATTTTTCCGCAGCTTGCGGTTCACAGATACAAAATGGTAGAACTTGCGATAAAAAACAATCCTAATTTTGAGATTTCTGATATTGAGTATAAACATAGCGGGAAATCATATACTTATTTAACGCTTCTTGAACTCTATAAAATTTACGCGACTGAGGATAAAATAAATATGATAATCGGAACTGATGCATTTGAAAATCTTGATACGTGGTATGAGAGTGAAAAATTGCGGCAGATTGTTGATTTTATTGTGTTTATACGCAAAAATGATTTTGAAAGTAACAAATATGATGAAATGAGACGAAAAGGCTACCGTTTCCATTTTGCTGAAATGCCTTTTAACGATATTTCATCATCTGAAATAAGAGAAAATATAAAAAACGGACAATCCGTAAGCGGATTGATACCGGAGGAAGTGGAAAGGTACATAAAAGACAATGACTTATACAAAAACTGATGAAAAAGAGATACTTGTCTGGCTAAAAGAAAATTTATCCGAGGAGCGTTACAGTCACTCTTTGGGAACAGCAGAATGCGCAAAAGAATTAGCTGGCAAGTATGGTTTGGATGAAGAAAAAGCCTATATTGCAGGGCTTTTGCACGATTGTGCAAAGTGTTTTACTAACGAAAGACTTAAAGAAATTATTGATAAAAATTTGCAGGTGGAAGAGTGTGAAATGTTAAATTACAAAACCTTACACGCTCCTGTCAGTGCATTTATTGCAGAAAAGGATTTTGGCGTGGAGGACAAGGAAATTTTGTCAGCAATCCGCTGGCACACTCTTGGCAAAATCAATATGACAACATTTGAAAAGATAATATTTCTTGCAGACAAAATCGAACCAAATACAAGAGATAAAAAATACTGTACGGAAGTTCGGGAAATATTGAAGGACAAAAACGGTCTTAATCTTGCTTTGCTCTGCTGTTACAAAGAAACAATCAAAAGCCTTGCAAAACGCGAATTAAAAATATGTTTTACCACAATTGACATATACAATCATCTGCTTGATTTAAAAAATGTATCAGATATTTAATGAAAGTTAATCTAAAAGGCATGTTCATGATAATATCAGATAAAAGAGGGTCAATCAATGAAAGTATTGGAAATTAAGAATAATTTAGTAAAAGTCTCATACGATACGGATGATAAACTTGTTCTTGCGGGATTTGTGGTAATTGAAGATGAAAATTCGCCTTATGTTGCGCAAATAGTAAGTTTGAAAGCTGATAACGGAATAAGCTATGCGATTGCAAGATTAATGTTTACATTTGACAGCGACGGAATTGTTAAAAATTACGACGGTTCAATTCCGGCCTTAAACACAAATGTCTCAAAATTGACTTCCGCAGAATTGCTTGACATCCTGCCGATGAACAACCCTCTTAAACTCGGCAACATTGCCCAGCAGGATTTTGTGCTGAACGTTGACAGCTCAATACTTGAAAACAATCTTTTGATATGCTCTGACAGTGCAAAAAATACTGCAATTCTTGTTTCAAACTTTGCAAAACAGCTTGAAAACCGCGCAGAAAGTTCAATCATCTTTGATATTGACGGAAAGTATGAAGATTCAAAAAAACTAATCTTCGGTAAACATTTCAAACTTCCGCTTAATTTTGAAACGATTAACTTTATATATGCAAATGATTTGAATGACATTGACCCGACCAGCAAAGCTGTTATTCAGGATATTTTTCTTGAAGTTCAGGAATATACGAGAACGATTCCGGACAGATATATTCCGTTCGATACTTTTATTGAAGTTGTAACACAGCAGTACAATGAATCAAACATTCCGGAACTTGCTCTTCTTAAAAACAAACTTTTAAAATATAAAGAAGAAAATGTTTTCGCTCAGTCAAAATATGAGATTACCGGATTAAAAGAATATATCAAAGATAATTATTCCGTTGTTCTTGATATATCAAACGTTGATGCTAAGTTGCAGCGTGAAATAATATCCTATGTTTACACCCTTCTTGACGATATGGGTGCATATATTTGTACATTCGTCAAAGTAAACGATCAAAACAGCGACAAAAAACTTTTGAAGATGCTGTTAAACGAAAATAAAATTTATACAAATATAATTTGCAACCACAATTATAAATACGTTTACGAACTTAAAGAAAAGGCTGACAACCTGATATTGTTTGCGCCGGAGACAACACAGCACGATTTTGCTTCATACAATACGTTCTTAAACAAATTGAACCATGATGAGTTTATTGTTTGGGGTAAAGCAACACAAAGAATTCCGCTGATTGTGGAACTTAGACCTGTTGAAATTATAAAAGACGAACAGGATGAGCTTGAATCAGCATCTGTACCCGAAATTAAACAGGAAGAGCCCTCCGCAGAAACATCTGAAATTATGTCAGAAGAGGCAAAAGACAGTTCAGAACAGACGGAAACACCTGAAGTTGTTCCGATAGTTCCGGCTGAAGACTTTACTGAAAACGAAGACACCTACACTGATTTGTCGGACGATATTGAAAGAAAACCTCAGGAAGAAGAAGATTTTTCTGCTCTGTCAAAAGAAGAAGATATAATCGTAATTAACGACGAAGAAGATGAGTTTGACAAAGAATTGAGAGAAACACCGTCAATAAATCCTGAAATTATTGAAGATGAGGCGCCGGCAAATGATTTTTTTACTAATGCCGCAAATATCCTGAATGATTCCGAACCCGAGGAATCACAGGATGATATTGCGCCCGTTGCAGAGCAGGAAGAAATTTCAGCTGCTGATGAAGAAATAATAATGCCTGACGGTGAAATTATTGAAGAAGAAGAGATTAAGGAACAATTTCCATCTGAAGAAAACTTTTCCGAACCTTTAGAAGAAGATGATTCTAATCAGATTAATCTGCCTGACCCGATTATTGATGAGCGGATTCAGGAGGATTTGCAAACCGTTGAAATTCCGGAAGAAATTCCAAGCGAACCTGCTATTAAAAACATTCTTGCAGATGATGCGGACGAGCAAACACCGTATGAAAGCACTTATGTTGCTGAACCTGCACCGCTGATGCCGGAGGATGAAGCATTAAACGATGAACTTATTGAAAAAGTGGCACGTGATGTTGACAAGAATTTTATTTATTCAAAAATAGAGCAGGATAATCTGGAAGACGATAACACTGATGTGCTGACAGAAGATGACTTGAACTTTATTGACGATATAAATCAAGGTGAAAATGACCTTCTTGAACCGGTGGTTGATGAGCCGCAAAATTTTGATGATGAACCTGAGGCAGAATATCTCACGGAAAAAGAAGAACAAACACCTGTAGTACCTGTTTATCCAGCGGAAACACCGGTAACAAACCAAACTTTCGAGCAGGGCGATCACGTTTCTCACCCTAAATACGGTGAAGGAATCGTTGAAAAAATGATTAAATACGGCAATAAAACACTTTGTTCAATAAATTTCGTAAATGTAGGAAGACGGCTTCTTGATCCTGCAATTTCCGAAATAACAAAGCTCTAAACTTGCCGGGCAGGTTTATTTAAACTATACTTTAACTAAAGAGAGGTAAAAATGGCTGTAAAAAATGTTTTAAAGTATGGAGAAAAAACTTTACGCGAAAAATCCAAAGAAGTTCATAAAGTTTCGCGTAAAATTACAGATTTGGTGCAGGATTTGCTGGACACAATGTATGCTAAAAACGGTGTCGGACTTGCGGCACCGCAAATAGGCGTAAATATGCGCGTGTTCGTAATTGACGTCTCAACAAACGAAGAACCGCTTAACCCTCTTGTTTTTATCAATCCTAAAATTATTAAAAAATCAGGCGCAATTGTTTGTGAAGAGGGCTGTTTGAGTTTTCCGGAAGCCTATACAAAGGTAAAAAGATATAAAAATGTAATGGTTAAAGCACTGGATATTCACGGTCGCTCATTTGTTCTTGAAGCAAAAGACGGTTCTCTTCTGGCACGGGCAATTCAGCACGAAAATGACCATCTGGACGGAATTTTATTTGTAGACCACTGTGCAAACAGATTTGAAACCGAAGCTGCTCTTGAAAAATTTAATCTTCCGCCTCTTGAAGTTGACAAACTTATTGATGAACCGGAATTGGAGAATGAACTGAATGACAATTAAAATCGTTTTTTTCGGCACACCGAAAATCGCAGTAAAATCGTTAGAATATCTTTATAACAATCCGGATTTTGAGGTTGCTGCCGTTGTAACTCAGCCTGATAAACCGGCAGGCCGCGGAAAAAAAATCACAATGTCTCCGGTAAAAGAATTCGCGATTTCAAATAATATTCCTGTTTTCCAGCCAAAATCCATCAGAAAAGAGCCTGAAATTCAGGCAGAATTAAAAAAATTAAATCCTGATTTCTTTGTGACATTTGCATTCGGCCAGATTCTCTCACAAGAAGTTCTTGATATACCCAAATTCCATACAATTAATTTGCACGCATCGCTTTTGCCAAAATACAGGGGAGCAAATCCAATCCAACGCGCAATAATCAATGGCGATAAAGAAACCGGTATCTGCACTATGATTACGGAATTGGGTCTCGATTGCGGTGATGTGTGTCTTAAAGAAGTTATTCCGATATCTGAAACAATGAATTGCGAAGAACTTTTTGAAAAAATCAGCGAACTTTCCCCGAAATTGCTTGAAAAAACCTTAAAAGGACTTTTTGATAACACACTAACACCGGTTCCTCAGTGTGAAGACGGGGTTTGTATGGCAAATAAACTGACTAAAGAAGAAACTTTAATAAACTGGTCAAATTCGGCAGAAAGCATTCATAATCTTGTACGTGGCATTTATAAATTTCCGGGTGCGTATTTTATGCATGACGGAAAGATTATAAAGGTTATGGAAACAAAAATTGTCAGCGAAACCTCATCCGCCCCGGGAGAAATTGTAAAAGTCACAAAAGACGGTGTTGAAATAGGATGCGGTAAAAATTGCCTTTTACTATTAAAAGTAAAACCGGAAGGTAAAGGTGAAATGTTTGCACGCGACTGGTATAACGGATTAAAAAACAGGTAATTTATGACTACAAAAGGCATAAGAGGCGCAATAACGGTTGAAGCAAATACAGTTGAGTCAATAAAAGAAGCAACTGTTGAACTGCTTAAAGAACTAATTAAACAAAATAATATTGAAATCGCAGACATTTCTCATGTTATCTTTACTACAACAAGTGATTTGAATGCAGCTTTTCCTGCAAAATTTGCCCGTACTGAACTCGGTTTTACGGAAACTGCAATGATGTGTTTTCATGAGCTTGATGTTCCAAATGCAATTACAATGTGTTTAAGAATACTTATTGTTCTTAATTGTGATGAAAAATTCATTCCGAAATTCGTTTATCTTAAAGGTGCCTCCTCCTTAAGAGGATAATTTTAAATCTTTATCATATATGAGACCTTCAAAAACTTTTGTTTTTGAGAACCTCTCTTCTTTTAAGTGTTTGGATGTAGAGTTTTTATTCTTTTTTCTTTAAATATTTGAGGCTAACTCTTCGCCCCCAATAATGTAACGAACTGTAACGAAAATTAAAGGAAAGATAAAAAAATACCGATAAAACAGATAAAAGAACAAAAAATAA
>CALVAS010000079.1 GCA_944325585.1 Candidatus Gastranaerophilales bacterium | reverse complement strand
TAACGGTTTCATTTGCTTTCATAATGCCGTTGTTTTTACTTCCGAGATATAACAGATATTTTCTTTCCAAAAACGGGATTGTAAAGAATTTTCAAAATAACGAGAAGAAAATAATTCAGGTTTCCAAAGAGTATTTGACGGGAAACGCTGAAAAGATGGTTGAAGGGATAAAAAAATCCGCAAAAGATTTAAAAGCGGAAAAAGATTTTGAGAATATTCTTCTCCGGTTTAAGGGAAGGGAAGAAGAACTGCGCAAAAAACTTTTAAAAGCTCATGAAGGGATTTTGCGTTCTGATTTTATGTCAACAGGTCTTTTGATGGGAAGTATTCCGTGGATTGCGACGGGAATTACCGAATTAAAAACCGGCCGCAAAGGTTTTTCCGCAACTTTTGATATGCTTGAGGAAAAAGAAGTTTCAAAACAGGAGCACAGACAAAATAAACTTAAACGGCTTTTGGGTACTCTTGCATTTGCGCTTATACCGGGGGTTATTATTTCAAAAGGTGTGACTGCCGGATTAAACGCTGAAAAAATGAATTTTATCAAACGAAATGCACAAAATTTTAATTACACATCAGGCGTCAGTATGTCAAAAACCGTTAATGCATTAAAATGGGCGTTTACGGGATTTCTTGCAAAACTTCCTTCGTCGCGCGACAAATACGAACTCAGGGACAGAGCCGCGCGGGAGGGCGGAACTTTTCTTATGTTTTTCGGCGGAGATTTCCTGATAAACAATATTCTGGGCCGTTTGTCCGATAAATATCTCGGAACAAAGATTATGAGAACCGACGGGGATAAAAAGGCAGGATTCTTCAAAAAATTCACTTATTCAACAAGAAATTTCCGAAAAATCGACGGATTAAAAAATGTTTCGCCTGAGGTTATCAAAAAAACTAAAAATATCGGTGCGGTTTTATACTGGGTTTCAATGATTAGCAACATGGCAATTTTAGGCTTTACGCTGCCGTACTTTTTGAACAAAATGTTAAGACATTCGGTTGCAAAAGATAAATTGAAAAATCAGCCGCGGGTTAAAAATCAAATCAGTTTTGAAGGATGGCTCAATAAAAAACGGTCTGTTTAACAGACCGTTTTAAAAATATTTTTATTTAAGTGTTTTTTCAATCCATTTGTTGAGTTCATTGTCTGTGGAAGCGTTACCGCGTTCGTAAATTTCAATACCTTCAAGAACCTTTGCATTCGGCGCAAGTTTTGCCATATCAGAGAAGGTTGCGGATGCTCCCCCGCCGCCGTGGGTACAGAACGGAATTACTGTTTTTCCGTCCAGTGAATTTTCTTTTATAAATGTTTTGACCGGCGGTGCCATTGTGTACCACCAGACAGGTGTTCCTAAAAATACAACATCATATTTGGCAATATCCGCTACTTTTTCCTGAAGTTCAGGATAAAAATCAGCCTGTTTTTCTTTTTGTGCCTGCTCAACTACCGTGTTGTAATCTTTCGGATAAGGTGTAACGGTTTTAATTTCAAACAAATCACCGCCTGTTTTTGCCTGAATTTTCTTTGCAATGGATTCCGTGTTGCCGGAATAAGAATAGTAAGCAATTAAAATATTTTTATCACTCATAACAGCTCCTTCCGTTGATGAAGTTTGGCTAAATCTGTACGCAAACCACCCTGCCGCCGCTAAAATTACAACCGCAGGTATGATAAAAAACAGTTTGTTAATTTTTTTCATGTTTAACCTCGTTTCATTTTTGACATTTTCAGTTTAACACTTGAGAGCAGCTATCAGTCAAGAATTTTTTGTATGAACTTTTTATTGTACGGGTTTTTTAAATTTAGAAACGTCAACACCCTCAAGATTAAGAAGCTGAATTTTTTTATTAATTCCGCCCGCATAGCCTGTCAAACTTCCGTTTGTGCCGACCACACGGTGGCAGGGGATTATTATTGAAACGGGATTGTGTCCGACAGCCCCGCCGATTGCCTGTGCTGACATATTGGGTTTATTGAAAGCCTTCGCAATTCTGCCGGCAATTTCTCCGTAGGTGACAACTTTTCCGTAAGGAATTTCGCAAAGAATCTGCCAGACGGCTTTTCTGAAGTCGCTTCCGTGCGGGTTAAGTGAAAGCTCGGAAATCAAAGGTTTTTCGTTTGCAAAATACCTTTCAAGCCAGTCTTTTGTTTTTTGAAAAATTTTTAAATCATTTTTAATCTCTGTTTCTTCCGAAATTGTTGATGCAAAGTATTTTTGACCGTCAAACCAGAGTCCCGTAAGATTTTCCCCGTCGCTTGCAAGTGTTGTTTCGCCAAAGGGTGTTTTATATTTTGTGATGAACATGCTTTTCTCCGTTTTCACCTTTTATAATAACATTTTAATACCAAAAATTTATTGATTTTTAGATTTCTTTATTATATATATTTCCCTTGGAGGAAATATGCCAGGAAGGCGTTTGAAAGGTATTTTGAACGGTGCGATTGCAGCGGCAAGTTACGGAACCAATCCGTTGTTTGCTCTGCCGCTTTTTGCAGGAGGAATCGGAGTGAATTCGGTCTTGTTTTACCGTTATGCAATTGCTGTTGCGATTTACGGGTTATGGCTGAAATTTGTTAAAAAAACTTCTCTTCATCTGACAAAAAAAGAGTTTGTTCCGCTTTTTATTCTGGCTCTGTTTTTTTCGTTGTCTTCGCTGACGCTTTTTGAAGCGTTTAAATATATTGAGGCAGGAATTGCCTGTACAATATTATTTATTTATCCGGTTCTTGTTGCAATAATTATGGCAGTTTTTTTCAAGGAAAAACTTACAAAAACTGTTTTGTTTGCAATCCTTTTAACTTCTGTCGGAATCGGGCTTTTATACAGGGGAAAGCCCGGCATGAGTCTGAATATCCACGGGGTTACGGTTGTGTTTTTATCAGCGCTTTTGTATGCGCTTTATATTGTCGGTGTCAAAAATATAAAAGCCGTTCAGCATTTAAACAGAGCCAAAACAAGTTTTTACGTAATGCTTTTCGGACTGCTGGTTTATATTGTCAATTTGAAATTTTGTACGGAGCTTCAGATAATCGACAAACCTTTATTATGGCTTTGTGCGATTGCGCTTGCAATATTCCCGACGATAATTTCGCTTGAAACGATTACTGTTTCAATAAAACTTGTCGGATCAACAACAACTGCGATTCTTGGTGCATTAGAGCCGATAACCGCAATATTTTTCGGTGTTTTAATTTTTCATGAGCAGCTTACGGTCAGAATTGTAATCGGTGTAATTCTGATACTTTCAGGTGTGCTTTTGATTGTAACAAGAAAGAGAAAATAAGGTTTACTACTGAGCTTTAACGATTTCTGAAACTCTTATAGTAAACAGAGTATGGGCATTTTATGTCCGTAATTTTACTTACGTAAAATTACGGACTTGCGGAAGTATCACAAACCGTTCAGAATGAAAAAGTATATCTGAAACGGAAAGGAAAAAATGAACAGAAAAAGAGTACATGTAAATGCCTATGTTAAAGATGACGGAACACATGTCAAAGAACATTACAGGGGTGCTCCGTCTGCAAATCCCGAGGTTAATGAAGAAGATGATTACAATCAGTCAGACAATAACGAAATTAAAACTTTGTACGGCGGAGTTTCGCGCATTGAAAATTTTGAAAAGAAAGCAGACTTTGATGAAATATCTGAATCTGAGTCAAAATCAAAATTAGGCAATATAATTTCTAATGTTGGAAACTCTCTTACAAGCATTTGGAGCAGTATCAGAAACTTCAGGATAATCTGTTGCAGGGAATTAAAGCTGTTTAAGATAGCGGTTACTTAGGAAGTACAAAAAACTTGGCTCTATCATTGGGGCATGTTGATATCTATAATGCTCATATAGATGAAAATGGAAATTTCAGGGCATTAGTAATAGATACATATGATTTTAACGAAGGTGATCCTGATTATAGGGTTGAAATCGCGCGTAATGTGCAAAGGCATGGACTTATTACAAATTTCTACACTATAAATATAATTTATATTCCAAGAGAAGAATTAAATCAGCTAATCAATTAAAAAAACATTTAAAAGCAATAATAATTTCTAAAAATATAATAAATATAAGATAAGCAATATTACTATTGTTCAGATATTGTTTTTTAATAATTTTTCGACAAATTAAAGCGGCTGCTGCAGGTACGAGAATGCTGGCGGCGTAAATTAAAGTATAGTAAATAAAATTGTATAAAAATGAAGTTTCTGTACTTGTAGAAATGTGTTGAAACTCCTGTTCAAACGAGTAGAAAAGTGAAATTGTAATAAGGTAAAGTAAAGTTCCAAAAGTAAGGCAAACCGTTAAAAGAAAATATTGAAAATACAGGTAACAATCTAACAAATCTTTTTTAACTTAGTCATCATAAATAAATCATAAACCATGACGAATTAAAAGTAAATAATAAAGTTTAATAATAAATCCTGAATAAGAAAATTAAAGATATTGAACGCCAAAACTAACGGCTACAGGGATATAAAGTTGCAAGGTTCAGTAGCATATAACTTTAAACCGTTTATTGAGAAGGTGCAGATAGAACAGGAATATACGCATACATATATGAACGATTAATAAATTTGACATCTCAAGCGGAATCATATAAAAATTTTATCAACGGCGGTTGGCATAATTTTGAGCCTCCTCATCTTGCAGATGTTGCAGAACTTTTTATCCAGAAAATAATAAAAAAAATGTAAATGATTTGGAGTGTAATATGATAAGTAATTTAAGTTTTCAAGGTAAATACTCAATAAATAATTATGAAGGATGCTTAAAAGGCGGAGCGATTGGTGATGCTTTAGGATGGCCTGTTGAATTTTATTCTATTGAAAAAATAAAAAGCAGATTTGGTCAAGAAGGTATTAAAGATTTATTAATTAATTCGAAAGGTAAAGCAGAAATTACAGATGATACCCAAATGACAATGTTTACTGCTGACGGATTAATTAAGTCAATATTAAAAAAACTTAACCTTAATGAAATGCCTGATATGAAAGAAGTTTTTAAATCTTATAGATTATGGCTCAATACTCAATATGATAAATTTCCCCAAAAGGCTTCCGGCTGGATAAGTGAAATAAAAGAGTTGTATGCAACCAGAGCACCGGGTAATACTTGTATTTCAGCAATAAGCGGGAATATTCCGGGCAGTATCGCAAAACCTATAAATAATAGTGCGGGTTGCGGAGGAGTAATGAGGGTTGCTCCTGCGGGATTGATGTATAAAGATAATCCTGAATTAGCATTTAAAGTAGGAGCAGAATGTGCCGCACTTACACATGGTCATCCGCGTGGATATTTGCCGGCAGGAGTATTAAGTGAAATGATTGCATATATTATTAATGGAAAAAATGTAGATGAAGCCGTAACTGAAACATTAAAAACTCTTAAAAAATACAAAGGTCACGAACCTGTAACAAAACTAATGGAACAAGCCCAAAAACTTGCAAAGTCTGATATTGATTCTTCTATCGCAATACAACAACTTGGTGAAGGCTGGGTAGGAGATGAAGCAATTGCTATAGCTGTTTATTGTGCATTAAAAGAGCCTGATAATTTTGCAAAAGCAGTTAGAATGGCTGTGAATCATAGCGGAGATAGCGACTCAACAGGTGCAATTTTAGGAAACTTGCTCGGAGCTCATTTAGGTATAGAACAAATTCCGTCTAAATGGTTAAAACAAATTGAATTAACTGATGAATTAGGTCAATTGGCGAAAGATTTGTATGCCAAACCGGAAAATATTGCAGATGCAAAAACAAGGTATATTGAAATTAATTGTGATATAACAAGTTTATAACTAATTTTCGTACGTATAGCTGCCTTTTTCAATGAGTTTTGCTTTATATTCGTACATTTCATCAAAAGTCATTTTAGACATTTTTTCTTC
>CALVAS010000078.1 GCA_944325585.1 Candidatus Gastranaerophilales bacterium | reverse complement strand
ACTTGGCGAAATTTCTCTTTTAAACAGAACAGCACCCTTGTTGTTAAACAAGGGTGCTGTTCTATATATTTAAAAATTAGTAAACATAGCAGAGAACTTCGCCGCCGATGTTTTCTTTTCTTGCTTTTCTATCTGTTAACAAACCTTTGCTTGTTGAAACAATTGCAATTCCCATTCCGCCAAGAACTTTCGGAAGGTTTTTAGCTTTACAATAGTTTCTCAAACCAGGTTTTGAAATTCTTTCTAATTTTGTAATTACAGGTTTATGTTTTTCGTCATATTTGAGTGTAATTACCAGTACATTGAATTTACCGACTTCTTTAACTTCGTAATCTGTGATAAATCCTTCTTCTTTTAATAATTTTGCTAATTGAACTTTCAATTTTGAAGATGGCATTTCAACTTTTTCATGAGCCACCATATTTGCGTTTCTGATTCTTGTTAGCATATCTGCTATCGGATCTGTCATTGACATAATTTATCTTCCTTTACTATTTGCGGACTTGCCGAAATATATTATCGGCAGTATCCATTACTACCCGTCACTTTTCGGATTAATTTTGCCTGACATATGCAGACTTATTCCGAGAGTTTGACAAACTGATATTAACATAAACGCTATTTAATCGCAAGCGAATAATTACAAAAAATTAACATACAAAAAAGTCCTCCTAGTGAGAACTTTTTGTATATTTCAATTAAATTATCAATTTTTACTTTTATTCAAGACGTGTACCCGGATTTATTAATCCCTTTCCAAATATACTTGAAAACTTGCTTAAGGGATTATTCTGTGTCTGTTTAAACATATCTGTCGGTGCATCACCATATTTTTTCTCAAGTTCAGCTAATCTGGCAGCCTTTTCTTTTGGTAAACCATTTATCGTGCGCCTTTCTTCAGCTTTCAATTTTTCATACTCTTGCTTTTCTTTCTTTTCCTGATATTTGGCTTCTTCTTTCCAATAATCAACTCCACCCGCCCTGAAAGATGTTGTGTCTATTGACATTTTTAAATCTTCCTGTTTTACAAGTAACTTTTAAGAAATTTCTTATATATAATATATATATATATTTTAAGAAATTGCATAATTTTTTAATTATTGTAACATTTATTTACACTATATATTCCCAACTAATACTCTTTAATAACAGTTATTTTAATTTTATAACTTATATTTACGATAATAAAAAAACCAAAAAAGACCGCATCCCTCGGTCTTTTGGTTTTTATATATTATTTTTAAGCATAGAACAGAGTCTGCCGCTTTCTATTCTATAGCGTTTACTGATTCTTTTTATTTTGGCAGCAATGTCTATACAGTTTTAATCAGTAATTACCAACTTGCTTTTGTAACACCCGGTAACAAACCTTGGTGTGCCATTTTTCTTAAACAAATTCTGCAAAGACCGAAATCTCTGTGGTAACCGTGAGGTCTACCGCAGATTGAGCATCTGTTATGCAGTCTTACTTTTGGATATTTGCCTTGTGCTGCTAATGCTTCGCGTCTTAGTTCTTTGTTTATCATCGCTTTCTTAGCCATGAAATTCTCCTTTTTTTCTTTGATTTTTTATTCTTTATCAGACTTACTTTACTTGTTCATACCTTTAAAAGGCATACCAAGTAATCTTAACAATTCTCTTGCTTCATCATCTGTATTAGCAGTTGTGATAATTGATATATTCATACCTTTTACCAGATCAACTTCTTCATATGTAATTTCCGGGAACAAAGCCTGTTCTTTCAAACCTAATGTATAGTTTCCGCGGCCGTCAAAAGATTTTGCGCTGATACCTCTGAAGTCACGAATACGAGGAAGAACAACACAGATAAGTTTTTGCAAGAAATCATACATTCTTTCTCCGCGCAAAGTTGCCATTGCACCTACCGGCATACCTTCTCTTAATTTGTAAGTTGCGATAGATTTTTTAGCCTTTGTAACAACAGCTTTTTGTCCGGCAATTTTTGTTAATTGCGCTTCGATTGATTCAGCAATTTTTGAGTTGTGAGAAGCTTCACCAACACCCATGTTCAACACGATTTTGTGAAGTTTCGGAATTTCATGTTCGTTTTTGTATCCGAATTTTTCTTTCAATGCTGATTTTACTTCTTCATTGTATTTTGTTCTTAAATTCTTTGTAACTGTCATTTTCAATTTTCCTTAATTCTTGGACGTAATTAAACGTCTAATTGTTCACCACATTTTTTACAAACACGGACTTTTTTACCGTCCACTACTTCGTGTTTGATCCTTGTCGGTTTTTCGCAAGCCGGACATACAATCATAACATTTGACGCATCCACCGGAGCTTCAAGTTTGATTAATCCGCCCTGAATTCCTGCCATCGGCTGGGGTTTTTGGGCTTTTGTCACCATGTTTGCGCCTTCTACAGTCACTTTTGACTTTGAAGGATCAACTTTTTTAACGTTGCCGATTTTTCCTTTGTCCTTGCCTGACAAAACGATTACTCTGTCACCGTTTTTTACATGCAAGCCTTTTTTATTTTTGTCTGTCATTGTATATTTCTCCATTTTTCATACGTAACCGATAATTTTTTATCGGGCGTAATTCTGTATTTTTTGTTGGAATACTTTAATAAATTCCGAATAATTTCTTTCAAATACCTGCTTTTAACAGGTTCTCTGAACTAAATTACTTCCGGTGCAAGAGATACAATCTTCATGTATCCTTTGTCTCTAAGTTCGCGGGCTACAGGTCCGAAAACACGTGTTCCGCGAGGGTTGCCGTCTTTGTTAATTATTACGGCTGCATTTTCGTCAAATCTGATAACTGATCCGTCTTCACGTTTGATATCAGCTTTTGTTCTAACAACAACCGCTCTTACAACTTCACCAGATTTTACTGTTTGGTTCGGTGCTGCTGATTTTACTGAAGCAACGATTTCATCGCCTACAGCTGCGAATTTTTTGTTAGAGCTGCCCATAACACGAATACATAACAGTTGTTTTGCACCTGTATTATCTGCTACTTCTAATCTTGTTTCTTGTTGTATCATTTTATTTTCCTTTTTCTTCTATAGTAATTTTACTACATTTGGCCTCTCATTACTCAAGGTAATGTTGCCTTTTTTAAAGCCGTTATCTGACTTTTTCTACAACTTCTACAACTGTCCAGCGTTTGTCTGCTGATTTCGGTTTTGATTCGATAATTCTAACCTTATCACCTTCGTTACAGATGTTGTTTTCGTCATGTGCTTTATAGTGTTTGTTTGTTTCAATAATCTTTTTGTACTTTGGATGAGGTTCGTAGTCTGCAACTTTTACAACTACGGTTTTATCCATTTTGTTACTGATTACTATTCCTTGTTTTTCTTTTTTAGGCATGTTCTACCTCTTTTTCTTTAATTACAGTTTTTGCTTGAGCTATAAGTTTTTTAGTTTTAGAAATTAACGCTGTATTTTCTAATTTGTGAGTTGAAAGCTGTAATCTGTAGTTAAACAGATCCTTTTTCCAATCAACTATGGCACTTTGCAGCTCATCTACTGTTTTTTCGCGCATTTCATCTAATTTCATTGTTATTTCCTTTTCTTATGTGAATACAGAAAATCCATACTCACGTTTATTTTGTTTCTAATTGTGCTTTTTCTACTACTTTAACTTTGATAGGAAGTTTTTGAGCAGCTAATTCCAATGCGTGAACTGCTACACTTCTGTCAAAATAGTCAAGTTCAAAAAGAATTCTGTTCGGTTTTACAACCGCAACCCAGTATTCTAAGTTTCCTTTTCCTGAACCCATACGAGTTTCAGCCGGTTTTGCCGTAATCGGTTTATCCGGGAATATTTTAATCCAAACATTACCGCCGCGTTTGATTTCACGGGTCATTGCACGACGAGCTGCTTCGATTTGACGGCTGGTAATCCAACCTGGTTCAACAGCTTGCAATGCATAACCGCCGAATTCAAGTTTTGTACCTCTTGTTTCGGTACCTTTCATTCTGCCTTTCATCATTTTGCGGTATTTAGTTTTTTTAGGCTGTAACATTATATTTGCTCCTATTGTTATTTATATACCTTTGATTATTCTGCGGCAGCTTCGCTTGCTGCAGCTCTGTTGCGTTTCGGACGTCTCATACCTTTGTCTGATCCGCCTTTTTCATTTTTAGATTTAATGTTTTGGTCTGCTTTTTCTCCGGGCATCAATACGCCTTTGAAAATCCAAACTTTAACACCGATTTTACCCATAATTGTATCTGCTTCAGTAAATCCGTAGTCAACATCAGCACGCAATGTTTGAAGCGGAATTCTGCCTTCTTTTGCCCATTCTGAACGAGCAATTTCAGCACCGCCCAAACGTCCTGATACCATAACTTTGATACCTTGAGCGCCTGCTCTCATTGTACGCTGCATTGCCTGTTTCATTGCACGTCTGAAAGCTACACGTTTTTCTAATTGTTGAGCGATTTGTTCTGCAACTAATTGTGCATCTACGTCAATTCTTGCTACTTCAACTACATTGATAATTACAGGTTTACCGATGTATTTAGAAACATCCTGTTTCAACTCTTCAATGCCTTGTCCGCCGCGTCCTACTACAATACCGGGTTTTGCTGTAACTACGGTAATTGTAATATTTTGAGCTTTTCTTGCAATTTTGATTTTAGATACACCGGCTGTGTATAATTTTTTCTTAACGAATTTTCTGATCTTATCGTCTTCTTTTACAAATTGGCGATATTCTTTAAACTTGGCATACCATGTGCTTGCCCAAGGTTGAATAATGCCTACTCTGAATCCGGTTGGATGTGTTTTTTGTCCCATATTTTATACCTTTTATCTTGTACTTTTAACTTTCATCTTGCCTGTTTACCGTCTGCAAATCTTTAGTCCATCCGGTAAGGCGGCTTACGCTACTTTTTAACGATATCACTAACTTTTAATGTTAAGTGAGATGTACGTTTTAGTCTGCTGTACATACGGCCTTGAGCTCTAGGTCTTGCTCTTTTGTATGTAACGCTTTCGTCAGCAAAGATTTCAGAAATCTTCAGGCTGTCTGCGCTTACGCCGTATTTTTCCTGTGCATTAGCTACTGCAGCTTTCAAGTTCTTTTCAACTACTCTTGCTGCAAAATAAGGCATAAAACGTAACATGTCTTGAGCTTCTTTGACAGATTTTCCGCGAACTTCGTTGATTACTCTGCGAAGTTTTCTTGCTGTCATTTTTATATCTGTTTGTTTTGCTTTAGCTTCCATTTTTACTTTCCTTATAATTTTTATCTAACTCGTTTGCTTTTAATGCTCACGTGCTACTTTCTTTTTGCAGTTTTATCAGAACCTGCGTGTCCTTTAAATAATCTTGTAGGTGCAAATTCACCTAATTTGTGTCCAATCATTTGCTCTGTTACGTACACCGGAACATGTGTTTTACCGTTGTGAACAGCAATTGTATGACCCAGCATATCGGGTACTATCATTGATGCTCTTGACCAGGTTTTAATTACTTTATGTTCTGAATTTGCATTCATTTTTTCGATTTTCTTTTGTAGAGCTTCTTCTACGTATGGACCTTTTTTTAATGAACGTGCCATTAATTTCTCCTTTATTTGTTTTGGTTGAGTTTTATATTTTGGTCTTGGATTGCTGCGGGTGTTAAATGTTAACTCCCGCTTTATTGCTCAGATGGCATTATTTACGTCTTCTTCTAACGATTAATTTATCAGAAGCCTTGCCTTTCTTTCTTGTCTTTTGTCCGAGAGCCGGTTTACCCCAAGGTGTTTTCGGGTGGCCGCCGGGACCTGTTTTACCTTCACCACCACCGTGAGGGTGATCGCAAGGGTTCATAGTAACACCGCGAACTGTAGGTCTGATTCCCATATAACGTTTTCTTCCGGCTTTACCCAAAGAAATGTTTTTGAATTCAGCATTTCCTAAAGTTCCGATTGTTGCCATACATTCTTTTCTTACCATTCTCATTTCTGATGAAGGTAATTTGATGGTTACGTAATTGCCTTCTTTAGCCATTACCTG
>CALVAS010000077.1 GCA_944325585.1 Candidatus Gastranaerophilales bacterium | reverse complement strand
CGGTAACATTTATCTTTAAGAATCTTTTTCAATTCGTCTTTTGAATACAATTTTGGATTGACTTCGTACAAAGCATCGATTGGCATTGTGTATTCAAAAAGCATTTTTTTGAATAATATATCAAGCCATCTTGAATCAAATTTTGCATTACTATAAAAATCCATGTTTAATATGTTAAATCCAGGAATATCTTGAAAATATAAAGATTGCAACGATGCAGATGACATCATGGATATAACCGCCACGATATCCAAATTGTAGCATTCTAACGGCAGTCTTGTCGTTAAAACAGTTATATTCGGATTGTTTATATAATTTCTCGGATCACGCGGATGAGGTTTAAATAATACTTTATACCCCATATTTGTCAATTTTTCAATTGTTTTATTCTGCAATTCCATATAATCATCTTTTGAAAGGCTTGTGACTTCCCACCAGGAACCACAAAATAAAACAGCTTTTTCCTCCGGTTTTAAATTTAAATCAACAGGATAAAATTGGGCACATTTTGCTGCAATTTCTTTAAACAATTTTTTATCCAGAGGAATTATTTTGTCGGCATTGTGTTTATCTAATCCGAAGTAATCTATTTTATCCAGATAATTATGCACCATTAATTTATTTACTTTATCATAATCACAATAATCAATTATTGCTAATAAACTTGCCAAACCTTCATCAGTTAAAATCCATTTTGTATTCGGGTATAAATCGTTTGCTATTATAACAAATCTATACAAATTTACATAATAAATTTCATCAAAATCTGTAAGTTTATTTTTTATAAAGAAATCCCTACAATCAGAATTTTTTTTATGAAGAGAGTATATTTTTTTAAAATTATGAAGACTTGCTATTGTTTTTGAATATTCAATAAAATCTTCATTTGCAATATGAGAATGAATGAATAAAACATCTTCACAATTCTTTTCGTTTAATTGTTTAATAACGGTTAAGTCATTCAGGAGTGAAATATTACCTGTTGTTAAAAACAATCTTCTCTTTACTGTTTTGTCAGATCTGTTTAAAAATTTGTTATTTTTTTCTACAAATTTTTTAATTTTTTTGGTCAAATCAACTTTGTGTTTTATGGTGATTCCGCAAATTCTAATGACTTTAAATTTTGTATCTCCTTTATAACAGTTTCCTATATAAATAAATTTTTGCGGGAGACTTTTAATATATTCTTTAAACTTCTTAGTTCTGGAAAATTTAAAACGCAGTCCCAGAATGTTTATCACTTTGTGGTTTCTCCAACGATCATTTTTTAAAGAAAATATTTTTTGATAATTAATACTGATTTTCAATCCGAAGAATCTCAAAACGGCATGCGGATTTTCAGTTCTGTAAATTTGGAGACCAAAAATGTTATTACCGGTGCTAAAATAAGGTATTTTCAACTGTTTAAACCGATAAAATTCTTTGTTTCTTATCCAAGTAATTTCTTTACCCCAATCGTAATCATAATCAAGAAAACTAAGCATTTCTTCTAATTGTTTTATATAAATTTCGTTCTCAGATGGTTGTATGAAATTTATTGAAAAAAGAGCATGTTTAAGATACCGTTCAAATACATATCTTTTAAAGAAATTCTGTTTATTTTGATTTTTATAAAAATTATAAAGTTCATGCATTTGAGAAATGTAACATAAATTAGCATACAATGGATTCGTTTGATTACCATATTTTGTTATAGCAGAATTTTGTCTTAATACATAATTATATAACTTGTCTGAAGAAAAATAAATATTATCAATATAAGTCAGGTATTTTATTATAAACATAAGATCTTCAGAAAATTTGTAATTGCTGAATCTAAGATGATTATTCTTTATTATTGCTTGTTTAAATAATAATCTCCATAAAACACCTGTAATTCTCTTTCCAAGAGATTCGGAAAATTTTCTTTTACCAGAAAAAGGATAGACATACCAATTCTTAAAAACATAAAACTCTCTGTTATAAAAATTGCGTTCAGAAATAATATTAACACCACAACTAACCAAATCAACATCAGGATTTTCTTCCATCTGTTTTACCATTGTTTCATAACATTCAGGTTCCAGCCAATCATCAGAATCTACAAAAGCGATATATTCTCCTTTTGCAATATCCAACCCCTGGTTTCTGGCAGCGGCAACGCCTGCATTCTCCTGATGAATTACTATAATTCGGCTGTCTTTCTGTGCATATTCATCCAAAATCGCTCCGCAATTGTCCTGAGTGCCATCATCAATACAAATAATTTCCAAATTTGTATATGTTTGATTAATTACACTATCCAAACATTTTCTCAAATATTCTTCAACGTTATAAACAGGGATAATTACTGATACTAAACCCTTCATTAGATTCTCGTCTCCTTACTCTGAATTTTCATATATTAACATATCATAAACAAACTTTTTTAAAAGATTATGTAAAGATATATTTATGCCTGAAATTCAATAATATCCTAATATTTTAATAATATATCCTTTTATATGACACGAAAAAAATATGCATTCGAAAATATCCGGCAAAAAAAATTTTCAGGCATTTTATAAAGTATATGATTATCTCATCCTTAAATCCAAAAGCGAAAAAACAACTTTGTTCCACTCGCAAATGCCAAAATACAGCAAACCCAAACACTATAAGTTTTAGAGGTGCAGGATATCTGAAGCCGGAGCTTGCAGGCAGCATATCATCACTTGTGCGTGCATACGGTGACATTTTAAATTCTCTTTCCAAAAAGACAGATGAAGGGATTGCACATATTGAAAAAGAGTTCGGAAGTTTTGAATACGGCCGTTCAATGACTTTTCACGATTGCGGGCAAAATAAAACTTCCATATCAGTGCGTGTGCCGGAAGGTAAAACAGGCAGAAATTTAATAAAAATCGTTGTTAAAAAAGGTAAAAATTATCCTGACGACAAAATATTTTTAAATTCATTTACGATTTCGGATTATAACAGGCTTTTAAAAGATGAACAGCCGAATAAAGCGTATGTTTTCCCCGAAAAAATGGAATATTTAAGCAACGATGAGCTGATTAACACCAAATCAGAATCAAATCTTGAAAATGTGGTTGATGATTTGGATTTTGAGATGTTAAAAATGCGCAAACTGTTGAACAAGATGAGCGGGCAGTTTTTAAAACCGGAAACTTACCGGTTGAGCGGCGAAAATCTAAAACTTTTTGAAAACATTGATAAATTATACGAAGACAGTGACAAATTTTTAAAAACTCTTTCTCACAAGTTGTCAATCAAACTGAGAACTGATTACGGCGATTACAAACTTCAGGCAAAACAGCCAACGCATATTTTGACAAATATAGGGGATGAAAAATATAAAATTGTTTACAAAAAACTTGAAAATCCCGAGCATGGCCCGCTTGTGCGTTTGATGATTTACAATTCTGATGATGAAGTTGTTGACGGATTTTTGATTGATAAAAATAACCGGATTGTTTCAAACTTCAATACCGAATATTTCAATATAATTCCGCCGAAACTAACTTTTTATGATAAACAATCCGTTGAAAAAATTCTTCCGCGGTTTGAAAAGTATCTTGATTTATATGAAAAGAAACTGACGGATTTTAACGAATTTTTGAACAAAAAGGTTTATGAAAGGACTATAAAACCGGTTGTCGGAACAATTCAGGGCGAAACTTTCGATAAACTTGCAAATATCCATGCAATTTATGATAATTTGAGCGAAAAATTTTCCGCAATAAATCCTGCGGCGCTTTCAAACCTTAAAACTTCATATCCCAAATGGGCTGCAGCAGGCGGACAGCGAGGTTTTGTTTTTAAAATGCAGGACGACGGAATTCTGTCGATTGTCAAAATGAATGCGGGAAAAGAAAACAAACTTCTACGATTAAGATTTTCAAACAATGGTGATGTTAAATATTTTTTGATAAATAATGACCGTGTTGTCAAAAATTTCAACCCTAAATATCCGCAAATGCTTCCGCCTGTTCTTAAATATTATGACGATATTGAACTTGAAGAGGCGGGAATTGAACCTTTTATTGCAAAAGCTGCAGAAGAAATGGATGAGTTTAAAAAATATATTGACAATCCGCCGCAAAAACCCGTTAAAAATAAACAAAACCCTGTTCAAAGAAAGGTTAAAAAATCTGCCGAAATATCAGGTTCGGACGATTACCAAAAATTGATTAAAGATTGCAGAATAAAGTTTGAAGATGCACTGAAAAATGCCGAAAATAATCTGGAAAATTTCAACAAAGTTCTTTCTGATATTCAGCAGAAAGTTAATGCGTTTTTTGAAAAGAAATAAATATTTTTTTAAGGTCTGATAAATGTAAGAAGAAGAAAACCCGCTGTCGTTAAAGAAATCGTAAATGCAACAATCATAATCAGCCAGAAAAGAGAGATTCCGCGCTTTTCAGAATGTTTTTTTGAAGATTTTTGCGGTTTTTCAACCCCCTTTTTCTTTTCAGATTTTCTTTCAGGCTTTTGAACAGTTTTGTAAGAAGATTTTGTTTTTTGTGTACGTTTCTTTTCTTCATAATACCGTTCACTTAAAGACTTATTTCTTTTTCCGGTCACAAGCAGTTCGGTATCATATTGAAGCCGCATAATTTTATCAGACGGTCCGTTTTTGAAAACCGAATAACTGATAGCAATTTCAAACGCTCTTTGCAGACACTCAAGAGCCGTCATGCCGTCTTTTTTTACGGAGGCGCCATGCACTGATTTGTTGCCGTTTCTTTTTAAAAAATACAGGTCGTCAATGAATTCTTTTTCCTGCGGATTTCCTTTTGATTTGTCTTTAAGCGTTGCAAGCATGTCATCAAAAGTTTCCTCGGTAGTTCTGCGGTCTCCGAGAACATCTTTGCAGATATTTTCGCCGAATCTTCTGGTCTGTGCCATGCATTGTTCAAAATATTCGTCGCGATACAGTTTTTCGGCTTCCGAAATAATATCAAAAAGGTTTTTATCCGTGCTTTTTAAAAAATCGAAGTTTGTTGTCATGATATTTTTTCCGAAAACTATTATCCCGTGAAAAATTTCTTGTGACAAGAGATTTTTTTATGAAATCCTGTATTTTTTGTATTATTATTTTAATAACCGGTTTAAAAATCTAAGTCAATAAAGAGTAGTTGAAACAAGTGAAAAAGATAATTGCAATATTTTTTTTATTAATGTTAATTTCATCACCTGGATTTGCTGAAGATGAGGAAGTAAAAGGCGAAGCGGCCGACACAGGAGAAGAAATTTTTCTTGAAACGCAGCTCAATTTTATAGAACCCGCGGAAAATGATTCGGATGAATCTAATCCCATTGAATTGCCTCATGAAAAGACACTCGCCGAAAGATTAAAGGAAGTTTACAATCTGGAAATCGAAAGAACTGATGTTGCAGTTCCATTGTCAAATGATATTACGACATTCAAATTTGAAAAAGGACCTTTAAAAAGTTTTCACCCGTGGGTTGCTTATCAGGGGCATGGAAGAGTTGAATTAAATGACGGCGGCGATGACGATTTGTTTTACAAAATCGGTGTGATTAATGTAAACCTTGACGGGGTTTTGAAAAGCGGAAAAGAAGATTTCAGAATTATGTTAAATCCGACACCTCAGAGCCAGAGACCTTTTATGCAGAATTTTATACAGGACGCATATATTGCAACAAACAGAATCCCGCATCACAGAATAATTCTCGGTAATACTCGCCCCGCTGTCGGATACGAAGGTTCTCAAAGCCCTTACACGCTTCCGTTCATTAACCGTTCTCAGATTTCACGGAATTTTGGAACCGTCAGAAAATTCGGGCTCAGAGTTGTGGGAAATTACGATTTTGTTGATTACGATTTGGGAGCATTAAGTTCCGATACGTTTTTTTCATCATTTTTCCCGGTGTTATAGAAGTCCATCTTTTCACTTTCATGATTCTCTTCATAATTGTAATAATTAATGAATTCGGTACTCTTTGATAATTCTTCTGCTTTATTCACAAATGCC
Organism: Candidatus Gastranaerophilales bacterium; assembly: GCA_944325585.1. Taxonomy (GTDB): domain Bacteria; phylum Cyanobacteriota; class Vampirovibrionia; order Gastranaerophilales; family Gastranaerophilaceae; genus Scatenecus. Next base: position 35 of record CALVAS010000077.1, on the reverse strand, counting down.
ATGACATCACCATCCTTATACTTTTCTTTTAAGTT
>CALVAS010000076.1 GCA_944325585.1 Candidatus Gastranaerophilales bacterium | reverse complement strand
CCTCTTCGCTCCTTTGCTCAATGTTTTGCTGTCCTTTTTTTATTATATACTATTTCTTCATCGCCCGCAAGGGGGGGAGATGAAATTGTCATTTCGCAGTTTTGACTACTGAAATCTAACGGATATTCTACGCATCTCGCGTTCTTCAGGAAGAGTAGAGAGGAGTCTAATGCTTATATTTCTTCGTATAATGTTGCGGCTTCTTGTATCGAAACGTTATTTTGTGGAATCTTAACAATTCGAACGCTGACAGTTCGGTTTGCATATTCGATTTTTATTACATCGCCTATTTTCAACTGTTTTGCCGGTTTGGCGGGGGTATCATTCACAAAAACCCGTCCTTTATCAGAAACTTCATTTGCTACAGTGCGACGTTTTATTAATCTTGAAACTTTTAAAAATTTATCTAATCTCATTTTATCCCTTTCATTACATATTATTTTAACATACAAAATTATTTATGATATAATGCGCATATAGAAATATTAAGGGGTAAATTTCCGAATGAGAAGATTTTTAGTCAATTTATTTATGATTTTATGTTTTGTAATTTTCGGCGCAGGAGCCTTTGCACAGGATATAAAATTCATTCAGGTTGCTGATGCACACTATGCATTGAACAACGATTATTCAAAAGAGGTTCTTGAAAAAGCAATCGAAAAAATCAATAAAGAAAAAGACGTTTCTTTTGTTATCTTTACGGGTGACAACATTAACCGCCCCCGTCAGGAAGATTTAGTCGGCTTTGTTCGGGAAGCAAATAAACTTAATGTACCTTATTATATTGCTTTTGGAGATCATGACGTTTACAAAAACGGAGGTCTCTCAAAAGCCAATTATATAAAAATAATCAAAGATAACAATTTTCGCTACAGACAAAAAGATATCAATTATGTAATTAAGAAAAACGGATTTGTATTTCTGGTTGTTGACGGAGCTAAAGAAGTAATTCCGGGTTCTATAGGTTATTACAAGGACAGCACAATTGAATGGGTAGACAAGCAGCTTGACAAATACGCGAAAAAAAATGTTGTAATTTTACAGCATTTCCCGCTTGTGCCCCCAAAAGATCAAAAGACTCACAGAGTTTACAAGCCGGAAAAATATCTTGAAATCTTAAACAAACATAATAATGTAATTGCAATAGTTTCGGGTCACTACCATCTTAACGGCGAAAAAATGGAAAACGGAATTTATCATATTTCAACGCCTTCGCTCTTAGCGGAGCCGAACTATTATAAAGTTATAGATATTGTAACAACTCCTAAATTTTCACCAATGATTTACACGGAGCTTAAGCCGGTTGATGTAAAATAAATGAATATCTTGCAATTTTTATATAATAATATTATAATTGTCGTAACTTTAAATGAGAAGGCGAGGTAAAAGAACATAATGGATGAGTCGGGCAGCTTAATATTTAATTTGTTTGTAATCGTATTTTTGCTTTTTTCAAACGGTTTTTTTGTAGCATCTGAGTTTGCAATGGTAAAGGTACGTAAAACAAGAATTGAACAACTTGTTAACGAAGGCAACTTTAACGCAAAAATTGCACTTGAAGCTATTAAAGATTTAGACAAGTTTATAGCCGCAGTTCAACTCGGTGTAACAATATCAAGTATCGGTTTAGGATGGGTCGGAGAAGGAACACTTGCCAGAATAATTGAACCGATTTTTGTATTTCTGCCGGGAATAAGCCAGAATATCGCAACGCACACTGTATCCGTATCAATTTCATTCGCACTGATAACTTTTCTGCATGTTGTTATCGGAGAACTTATTCCAAAGTCAATCGCTCTTGAATATCCGGAACAAACATCCCTTGTCATTGCACGCCCGATGCAGGCAATTTCCTTCATATTCACACCTTTTATCTGGCTGCTTAACGGTTTTGGAAATTCAATTCTTAATCTTTTCCATGTTCCGCACAAACATAAAGCATCCCTTGTCCATTCAACGGAAGAACTGGACATGCTTGTTAATGCAAGTTATAACGGCGGCGTGCTTAATGAAACCGAAAAAGATATTCTTCATAACGTTTTCAAATTTTCAGATTTGACCGCAAAACAAGTCATGGTGCCGAGAACGGATATGGTTTGTATTTCAATTGATACGCCTCTGGATGAGCTTAACAAACTGGCTGCCGAAAGCCAATATACAAGATATCCGGTTTATGACGAAGATATTGACCATATTACAGGCTTAATCCATGTAAAAGATTTATTTTCACTTTCTATAAAAGATGAAGTTTGTCCGATTGCAAAACTTCAAAGAGAAGTAATGCTTGTACCGGAAACAATTACGATGGACAATCTCGTTCTTGAATTTAAGAAAAGAAAAGGTCAGATGGCAATTGTTATTGACGAATTTGGCGGAACTTCAGGTTTGATTACTCTTGAAGATGTTCTGGAAGAAATTTTCGGCGAAGTGCAGGATGAATTTGATGAGGAAGAAGAAATCTGTAACATTGTTGAAATCGAACCAAATCATTTTGTTGCGAACGGAATGGTTAGAGTGGATGAAATGTCAGAATTTTTCGGAATCAAAGAAGATAAACTTGATGATGAAGATGTTGATACGGTTGCCGGTTTTGTTGTAAAACTTCTTGGTAAAATTGCGGAAGTTAATGACACTGTTACGTTTGAAAATCTTACGTTTATCGTAAAAGAAGTTGATGGCGCAAGAATAACAAAAGTTGATATTATTCAAAATGTTGAAGAGCCGAAAGAAACAGAAGAAGCTAAAAAAGATTAAAATTATAAATATCAATATTAAAAACCCCTATTCATAATTGAACAGGGGTTTCTTTTTTGTCTTTTGGTTTTATTTTGTGAAATTATAAATTCCTGATTTTGCGACAACCATACCTTGATTTGTACCTGTAAAGTGAACAACATCGGGTTTGTTTGCTGTTCCGAAGTCAAGATAAACAAGTTTTTGGGTTTTAGACGGGTTTGAAATAACGTGAGAACCTGATTTGTTTGCCGGAAAACAAATTGCATCACCTTCTTTTAAAATAATATCGCCATTTTCTGTTTTAACAGAGGCTTCACCGCTTATGATATAAAAAATTTCTTCATTTTCTTCGTGGTAATGATAGCCGTAAGCAAAATTTCCCGGTTCGACTTCCACAAAATTAGCACTGCATTTGTCAGTCATTTCCTGCGGAATAATATTTTTAACCGTGAAGGAATTTCCGTTTTGAGAATTAATAACAGCTTCAGTTTCTTTGTAATTTTTTACGATAATTTCTTTCATAAAGTCCTCCTTTTGTTTTTCACATATTCATGTTAAAGTGTTAGGGTAGAATTGTAAAGTAGGCACTTTTTTGTATTGCAGTATTAAAAAAGTAACTATTGAAGATACAGGAGGATTTATGATTGATAAGAAAGATTTACCGCCCTGTCCGGTCGCAATATTGCTGAAATTAATCGGGAATAAGTGGAAAATATTGATTATAAGAGACCTGCTGACAGGCACCAAAAGATTCAAAGAACTTCAAAGGAGCGTAGGCTGCTCACAAAAAGTTCTGACGGAAAACCTTAAGGAACTTGAAGCAAACGGACTTGTTATAAGAAAAGTTTATGCGGAAGTTCCGCCGCGTGTAGAGTATTCGCTCTCAGATACAGGCAAAACCCTCAATCCCGTACTGAACTCCATGGCGGAATGGGGTGAATACTACAGAAATCTGTAAATCCGCTTTGCAAAAGATTTCAAGACTTTTTCAACTTAAAAATCAAATGTTTCATTCTTTTGCCGCGCACATTTTTGTAAAAACTTCCGCAAACTTTTGCGCCTGATTTTTCGGCAACTTTACTTGACGCTATGTTGTCAGGTTTAATTTCAAAAATAACTTCATTAACATTTAATTTTGTGAACGCATAATCCGCCAAAAATTTCACACATTCCGCAGCATAACCTTTGTGCCAATTTTCGGGCTTGAAAATATATCCGATTTCATAGTAAAGCCGCCCGTCAATTTCATCCGGCATCAAGGCTGCCTGCCCCAAAACCTTGTTTGTGGTTTTATCACAAACAAGAAAATATCCGAGTGAATGCTGCTGATATTTTGCCAGATTTTTTGAAATCCAGTTTTTAACATCCTGCTCTGAAAATGTATATTCCCAGGCATACATGACTTTCGGATTTGAAAGCATCTCATTAAGCACTGCAAAATCATCATAAGACATCCGTCTTAAATACAAACGTTCGGTTTCTAAGAACATATCTTGCATAGAATAAAATATACAATAAAAATATTGGCGGCGAAACTTGTCTTGCAGCGCCTCGCTTTAAAGCAGTCTGCACTTCTTGCTTTAAGCCACACATATGCCGCGCTTCGTCTCACTCTGCTCGGCTTGCGTTGCACCCGTTGAGTGCTTCACCTTTAGGACTTTGTCAGCTTATTTTCAATAAAAAAGAGCCCCGAAGGACTCTTTTTTATGGTGTCGTAAAGCTCTCTTCATTGGAATTTTACAACTCAATTATTAGCACAATAAAAGAAGATATACAAGTTTATTACAATATGAGAATTGTTTTAGGGTTGAAATGTTAAGACTATTTTCACTGAATATTAAAAATCAGGCAATTTGTATATAGAAAAATACTTTATATAAATATAGGTTAGGTATATGTAGGTTTATTTATCATGGTGCTAGAAAAACTTAGTTTAAATTTGGCTCAAAAAACTTCTGCCTGGTTAAATGCCTGCGGTAAAACTTCTATTTTGCAAACAAAACCTCAAAAAATTCATGGGGTAAACCCATCTGTTATTTATTCTCAGACTGGTAAAAGTTTTGATTTGCCCCGCTTTTCATCAGTTGAAATGAATATGGCAAGAATAATGAATAAAATTGCAATAAAAGATGAATACATCATTCGTTCTAAAAAAGTTCTTTCAAGCTCCAAAATACTACCGGAAGACTTAAAAAGATTAAAATCAACGACATTGGAAGATACATATAAACATGCATTTTGGATAAATCCTAAAGATTATAAAGGGTATCATTTGCTTGATGAGGGTAGAACAAAGAACGGTTTGCAAAAATTACGAATACTTGATGAAAATGGTGTATTTGTAAAAAACGCAGTAGTTAAACCCAGAACAGTAATTTTAACTGACCTAAAAAAAGATGTCATCTCTTTACAGATTCAAAATGAATTTAGCAATATTGATATTACTCATACAGATTTGATAAATATATTCGCAAGGCGATACAATCCTTTTGCAAAATATAAAACTGTTTTATTTAACTCCGAACCTGATATTGTTGATAAAGAATTTTTTAGAAAACTATATGAATCCATTGATAAAGATACAAGTTGCATTTCCGCTTCTTTTGGACAATCTTGTACTTCAAATATACCGTTCAAGGGAAAAGGAAAAGAAATTCAGAATAAATTAGAAAATAATATAAAATCGATTGACAATTTAGTTCAAACAAATAAGTTATTTGGGAAAATAGCCAATAAAGTAAGATTTCTTATAGGTGCAGGGAATAACGGTAATTGTAGTATAAATATATATTTATTGTCTACTGGCCTTGAGGGGGTCGGTGGACTAAATTCTATACGTAAAGTGCATTGCAATTCAAGTTCTAGAAACAGTTTGTTCACTCAGCATTATGAAAATTATGAATTTCCTATAAAAATGACAGAAGAAGGAATTAGTATTACGGGGTTGCATGGTACTGATATCCCTATAACGAAAACTCTTTTCCCTGGGGAATCATTTGGTAATATTTTCGGTACATCTTATGCAACTCCTATTCGAGCTGCAAAGTTAGCTCTGAATGAGATGATGGAGGGTTTACTTTAATTAGTAGCTTTTTTTATGCTGTTGTATGAAAGAATTATCAGAGAGAGTTATTAAAATTACTCCACTCGAACTTTTTATACGACGGTGAAAAGCCGCATTTTGAGCTACATTCCGTCTTTCGCTTAATGCTAGAATTGCCTAAAAATGAAAAAAATGTCGATGGGGGGACTTGAACCCCCAAGGATTTCTCCACACGCCCCTCAAACGTGCGCGTATACCGATTCC
>CALVAS010000075.1 GCA_944325585.1 Candidatus Gastranaerophilales bacterium | reverse complement strand
TATTTTCCACTTTTTGCCAATCATTTTTAAAGTTGTTTCAACAGGGCACTTAGGCAGGTCTTTTACAAGCATTACAAGGTTTTCCTTTAGTTACCAAAATATACTTTTAACGTATTTATTGTACTACGGCAGGAAAAATAAGTCCAATTTTTTACGGTTTCTTTTTAAACAGATTTTTAAAGAAAGTTGATATATTTGCCGCTGTATTTTTTAATAAAGCCGGCGCATTACGGACTTTGGAAACACCCCAGAGAAGTCCGACGGCAGTAATTGCGCCAAAAAGAAATTTTTTCCAGAGCGGATTTGTGACTACCTGTTTGTCAGGAAGAGTGCTCTGGTATTTATCTTTTGATAACGGCTGGATTTTAAGAGGCGGAATATTATATACAGGATACTGCGGGCTTCCGATATATCTTGAGGGAAGTCCCATAATATGAGCCGGTGCATCATAATCAATGATTCCCGCATCTGCAAGCATATCTACACTTGATGTCCAATTTGGAAGCATAACCTCACCTACAAATTTACTACCTTATATCTATAAAGTATTTTTGATACGTAAAATTGCGCAGGAAAAATTTTTTTATTAAATAATATTAACCTACCATTTGTAATCGTCAGCGATTTCCCAGCCATCCATCATGATTAGGGCTGTGCAAAATGAACCGGCAGAATTATAACCGTTACTAGCTCCAGAAGCTTCTTCATCACCTCTTCTATTACAGCCGCGCCAAGTATCTTCTTTTAATCTATCTCTATCAAAGCCATAACCATCAGGGTATATCCCTGCTCTCGGAACTTGCCAAGCACAATCGCCACTACCTGTATTATATAATCTAGATTTACTAGGGAAAAGATAAAATATAAATGTATCCCTACCTAATTGATTGGGTTTTTGCTCTCCATTTATATCAACTGTTATTTGATAAAAAGTTGTTACATCATGAGCATCTGGATTTGAAGCAGTAAATTTCCATCCATAAAATGTTGTACCCTCAGGCAATGCATAAGTTTTGGAATATTTAGTATCAGTATATTTTTTCTCTGATGCAACTTTTTGAAAATATGGACTCAAATATGTATCCATAAACTCCTGAGAACTTAATTCAAAATCCCAATATTCCATTTCTTCATGGTCTTTTACTGATAGTGCTATAGCTTGAGAAATCACGGTATAAACCTTTTTAAGTCTTTCTACAGTTACTTTTTTCTGATATTTACCGATTATAGACGGCAGTGTCATTGCCATTACTATACCGATTATCCCCAATGTTATCAGAACTTCTGCCAGTGTAAATGCACTTTTCTTCATAAAGCCCTCTTCTTTATTGTCCAATATATTAAGCATATTATCATGTTTTTGAGCTTTTGACAATAAAGCTAGGCTTTTACCAATCAGGAGCTTATTCTCGGGTGCCCCCCCCCCCCGTAAATCCAATCATAGTGTGCTTTTTCATTCTTTTTAGCTCCTTATAATTCATTATTTAACAATCACTTATTATTATAGAAAAAATTATACATTTAAGCAACTAATTATTTTATGATACAATCTTTTTAAAGGAATTAAAGTAAAAGAGGGAATTTGTATTTATGGAAAAATTTTATTTAACAACCGCGATAGATTACGTAAACGGCGCCCCGCACATAGGACATGCTTACGAAAAGATTTTGACTGATATAATTGCAAGACATTATTCGCAAAGATGTGATGATGTCTTTTTCTTAACCGGCACTGACGAACACGGCATCAAAATCCAAAAAACCGCAGCAGAAAAAGGAATTACGCCGAAAGAGCTCTGCGATATCAACGCTCAATCATTTAAAGATGCCTGGAAAGCGCTTGATATTGATTATACAAGATTTATCAGAACAACAGACGAAGATCATGAAGCGATTGTTCAAAAAATATTCCAAAAACTTGTTGAGCAAGGCGATATTTACAAACACAAATATGAAGGGCTTTATTGTTCCGGCTGCGAAAGTTTCCTGAATGAAAAAGATTTGACAGAAGACGGGCTTTGTCCGGATCACCTTAAAAAGCCTGAAATTGTAAGTGAAGAGAATTATTTCTTCAAACTTACAAAGTACAAAGACGCGATTATCAAATACATAAAGGAAAATCCTGATTTTATAATTCCACAATTCAGAGCAAATGAAGTTTTAAATCAGCTTGAAGACATTCAGGACATTTCTGTTTCACGTTCAAAAGACAATGTTCAGTGGGCGATTGATGTTCTGGATGATAAAGAGCAGACAATTTACGTTTGGATTGATGCGCTTTCAAACTATATAACAGCACTCGGATATGACACAAAAAATCCGTCCGAAAAGTTCAAAAAATACTGGCCTGCTGATGTTCAGGTTATAGGAAAAGATATTTTAAAATTTCACAGTATCTACTGGCCCGCATTTTTGCTGGCGCTTGATTTGCCGCTGCCAAAACATATTTTTGCACACGGCTGGATTACGATTGATGAAAGCAAGATGTCCAAATCTCTCGGAAACGTAATTTCTCCGACAGATGTTTTGAAAAATTTTGAACTGGATATTCCGGATCCGTTCCGTTATTATATGGCGGTATCAGCACCCTGCGGGAAAGACGGAAATTACTCGGATGAAGATTTCAAAGAAAAAGTGAACGCACATCTTGCAAATTCAATGGGAAATCTTTTAAACAGAACGCTTTCAATGCTTGTAAAATACTTTGACGGCGAAATAAGACCGGAATTTGACGTGAATGAAAATGAACTCGTTGCAGGTTCAAAAAGTCTTTTACAAACCGCTAAAAACAAAATTGACCTTGTAAAAAGTCATTTTGACAAGTTTGAAATCGCAGAAGCCGGAAATGAAATCATACAGCTTGTTGACATGACTAACAAATACGTAACTGATAATGCTCCGTGGACGCTTGCAAAAGAAGAAAAAATGATTGAATGCGGACAGGTTTTGACAACCGTTCTTGAAATTATGTGTATTGTTTCGGCTCTGATTTACCCGTATTGCCCGAACATTGCACAAAGAATGGCTTCTCAGCTCTCATTTGATTTGCAGGCAGTCAATCTTGACAAGCTCACCGCTAAGAACCTTAAAACCGGCAAACTTATCACAAAAGAAGATATAAAACCCGTATTTTTAAGGATGGACAGCGAACTTGCAGACAAAAGCAAGAAGTAATTTTTGATTAACAAGACGGGCGCCGCAAATGCGGCGCCCGTTTTGCAATCAATCCACAAACCTTTACTCTAATAACATTTCATTAATGTACATTCCGCCTTTTTCTTTCATTGCGCAAACTTCATTTGCAACTATCACGTCCTTTTTCAAATCCTCGCGGTTCAATGTCAGGTAATAAAGGTCATATCCCCATTTGTTTGGCCCTCTTTTGCCGTTGACATCTATCAGAAAATATACCTGATGGTGTGACATTCCAGGGTTATCATTTTTTATCATTATATACGTGCCGTCATTTAATATGTAAAAATTTGCATAAGAAAAATCCATTGAGCAAGAATTGTTAATAACTTCACCGCCTTCAGCCAGAACTTCGGATTTTGTTTTGTACTTCGGATGACATTCATAGTCATCACGTTTGCAAACTTGTATATATCTGATTTTCTTTAAAAACGCTGTCCAAAATTCTGAACATTGTTCAAGATTATAACCATTGCTTTCACCACCATTCTGCTGCCAGTAGCATTCATAAGGCGCGCCCCAGTCAGCTTGCACCAAATTGATTGCGTTTTGAATGTTTGCATACGATTTTTTGAATTGCTGCGCCAGAATCTTTCTTTCAGCTCTGTGAATTAAAGACGGCAGCGTCATTGCGGCTATTATTCCTATTATGCCAAGTGTTATCAAAACCTCTGCCATGGTAAAGGCGTTTTCACGCTTGAGGGTTAAAGCCGGCGTATCCTCGGGCTTTAATGAATCATTTCGGCCTAAATCGCACTCAGGAGCTTTATTGCGGGTTGCCCCCCCCCCCCGTAAATTCAATCATAGTCTGCTTTTTCATCGTTTTAGCTCCTTCTGTTCTTTACTTATTTATTATAGCACATTTTTTATAAACTTTACTAATTAGTTTTCCGGATTCAAAAATTCAAAAACCTTTTCGTTATACCTGTTATCTATTGCGCTGAACGGCAAAACAAGCCCGCCAAGCTCATTCTCCACTTTTTTTACAACATTTAATACCTTTGATTTTGCAACATAATCCATCTTTGTCAAAACCGTTATTACCGGCAGATTATAAGCCTTAACCCACTCTCTCATCTGCAAGTCATTCTTCTGAATATCATGGCGCGCATCTATCAATTGAATCAATGACTTAATCTGTTTACGATTAAGCAGATATTCCTCCAGATATTTCTGCCACCTGTTCTGCGCCTCTTTTGAAACCTTTGCATAACCGTATCCGGGCAAATCCGCCAGCATAAACTGATTTGAAAAATCAAAAAAGTTTATCAATCTGGTTTTGCCGGGAGTATTTGAGGTTTTTGCAAGTTTTTTGTGATTAGCAAGTCCGTTTATAAATGAACTTTTCCCGACGTTTGAACGCCCCAGCAACGGATACTCAGGCAAATCGGATTCAGGACACTGCCCCAGCATTTCTGCACTTTTTATGAATTTTGCCTGTAAAAATTTCATCATTTTCTCCTGATTTTATTATTATCCGAATTTGCACAGAAAAACAAACCTACTTTGCCGACATCGCTTTTTCCTGCTGTTCTTTTAAACGTCTCTTAAACAGTACCGTTTGAAATAGATTGTACATACGCTCGTTATTTACAACGGTAATTTGCGTTTTGTCATCCACAAAATCAACATTTACGGACTTTTGGTTAAAAATATTCGTCTCAAGATGAACAATCTGAAACAAACCCACTTTCAATATGCTGAGGGGTTCACGCAAAAATATTTCAAATGTTTGCCGTATGTCAAATTTCTGTGCCATAAGTCCTTAAATCCAGAGGGGCAATTCCAATATCCCTTCAATAATCACAATATATAATACTAAAACGAGTTTCGCAACCTTTTACGAAACCCGCTTTAAAATTTATTACATTTTTGTTTGTTGATATTTGGCTATCTTTTTCATTATGGTTTCCCGATCTGAAGCGTTCGGGCTGTAAGCAAGATACTGGTTGTAATATTTGATTGCGCCCTGATAGTTGCCTTCGGCTTCATATGACATAGCTTTGATTTTTGCAATCGCAGCGCTGTTATGATAGAAGTCGATTGCGCGGTTACAGTATTCAATTGCTGATGCGTAATTCTTTTCAGCAAACTGTCTTTGTGCAACATCCAAAAATTCGTTTGACTTGGTTTCGCAAAGGTCAATATATGCAATACCGTTTTTCGCAATAACGTTGTCAGGATCCTGCATCAAAACCTTTTTCAATGCCAGACGCGCAGTTCTGAATTGTTTGTTGTGAACGAGAATTTCTGCCAGATATAACTGATCGTCAACTTCATCCGCAAAGTTTACCGCATTTTCAAATGTATAAACCGCATCTTTTTCGCGTCCAAGCGCAAGGTATGCTTCACCCTTGATTACGCTGTCCATCAAGCTGTTTGAAGCTGCTTGAACAATGTAATTAAGACTTTCTTTTGACATCGGAAGCTGATGAGTCAATCTTGCGAGTTTGATTTTTGCAAGGTGAAGTTCCAAATCATCAGGCGTTCTTTCGATTGCCTTGTTAATATAATCGTATGCAAGATAAAGTTCTTTGTTAGTCGTCATGCTGTCGCTGTCAGCACGGTCTTTTGACATTTCATAATAAGTATTTGCAAGACCGATAATCGCACGGTCGCCGTACTGGCTGTCATCAAGAAGTCTTGTGTAATAATCAAGAGCCTGCTCATATTTTCTTGTATGCAATGACATATCGGCAACACGCATAATTCCGTCCGTATAATTCGGATTGATGGTCAAAACCGTTTTCAACTGTTCCATTGCGAATTCTTCATCCGCACGTCTTTCGTAAATATTAGCGAGGTTGACGTAAGGACGGGAATTTTCAGGTTTTACGGTAATTGCTTTTTTGAAAGAATTGATAGCAGCTGCCTGGTTGCCCTGAATCAAATAACATTCACCCTGTAATGTCAATGCAGGAGAAGACATCGGGTGCATGTGAATTGAGTGGTTCAGCCATGTAAGAGCTTTGTTAAAATCACGCTGGCGAACCGCAACCTGTCCCAGATGGTACATTGTTGTCGGGTTATGTGAGTTAAGTTTTAGAGATTTGTTAAAGTATTGTTCTGCTTCAGTAAGATTTCCTTCAATTAATTCCAGATTGCCCATATTATCGTAAGCGGTTGCATACTGCGGATTGATTTGCATTGCAACTTTAAACAATTCTCTTGCATCGTTTCTGTTGCCAAGACGCAGAGTTGCAACACCCATTGCGTTATACGCTTGATAATAGTTGCTGTCAGCGTTAACCGCCGCTACAAATTCTTTTATCGCATTTTCAATTAAATTTCTCGTATCTCTGATATAAGTAACATCAGATGAAGTGGTTCTCATCAAATAAACTATACCTTGAGCATAATGAAGCTGTGCATTGTTCGGATATTTCGGAAGCAACCTGTCAAGTTCTTCCTGAGCCGGCGCAAGTTTGTGCTGTTTTGCGCGCGAAATACATCTCAAAGCCAACAGTTCAATATCATCCGGCTTTTTGTTCAACATTTCTCTGATTTTTTCATCAGCTTCTTCATAATGGTTGTATTCAATTAATTTTTCGATATTTGTATAATTCTTCTGAGCCTTTGCGACCTGCGCCTGAAGTTCCTGAGCAGCGTAAGCGTTGGATGCACATAGGATATTTGCGAAAATCATTGAAGCAATTACTAACTTTTTACAATTCATCTTTTCTCCTGCTTTACGTTTTTTTGGAATTTTTTATTTTTTCTCACTTTAACTATTCTAAAACTTGTAATCTTATTGTATAATATCTTTTGGAAAAAAGCAA
>CALVAS010000074.1 GCA_944325585.1 Candidatus Gastranaerophilales bacterium | reverse complement strand
CGTGAACACTCGCACAAAGCCGCGCCATTTCCTTGATGTTTTTGTTTTGCCTTTCAAGCTGATGAAATACGTTGATTGTTTTTAATGCCGCAAGAAGAGTTGACGGCGAAACGGGCATTACGTTATTTTTCCAGGCAAAATCCCACAGCGCGCAATCGTCGCAAAATAATCTTGAATAACACCCCTCAATAGGTATAAACATTAAAACATAATCCGGTGATTTCATATCTTCAGCATAATCGCGCCCTGCAAGCCCCGTAATATGTCTTCTGGTTGAGTCGGTAAACTTTTTTAAATAATCAGCTTTTTCCGCGTCGGTTTCCGCGTTTACATATCCGTACCACGAGTCAAAGGAAGTCTTGCTGTCGATAAATATACATCTGCCCTCGGGAAGATATACAATCGCATCGGGTCTGCCTTCTGCCGTACCTTTCTGTATTACAAACTCCTCGCCGCACCGAAGTCCTGATGCCCCGAGAACTTTTTCAAGAACAATTTCGCCCCAGTGGCCGGAAGTTTTGTTGTCTGCGCGCATTGCTTTTATCAGCCCTGTTGTTTCGTTAGAAATCCTGTTTCCCGCATCAATAAAGTTTTTTATGTTCATATCAAAGCGCGTAAATTGTTCGTTTTCTGATTTGAAATTTGCTTCCGCTCTTTTTTCAAAGTCCTCAATCTTTTCCTTAAAGCGTTTGAAAAACTCCTCAAGTTTTTCTCTGCTTTGCTCGTTAAGGCTTGCGGAACTGTCGCGTACAACCTGATTTGCCGTGTTCTCAAAATACATCCGCATCTGTTCAAGCATAGCTTCCGAGTTTTTCTTCTCGTTTCTGCGGCTTAAAATCAGAGGAATGTAAACTGCTATGCCGCCGATAACAAACCCTGCTATAAAAATTATAATATCCATCACTAAAACTCCCTCTTTTTGATGAATTATACCACAATTGTACTACTTCATAAAGATTATCCCAAAACTGCCCCCGTAAAAAATCAATCATGCCGCGAAGCATGATGTAGACATGGATTGAGATGTTTTGTCCATCCAAAGATTTAGATTAAATTCTACAACCCCCATGACTTCAATATCAATCGGGGCATGGATGAATTAAACCATATAAAAGTTGTAGTATGAATAATGTAGAGAACGCAATTAAATTTTATAAAAGGGGAAAGATGATGAGAGAGTTTAAAAGAAAATCAAGAATTTTACTGGTTGATGATAATGCTGAACATTTGAGAGGGGTTAAAGAGCTTATTAATTTGGAAACAAATTATGATGTTGTAGGTGTTACGACCAGTGCAAATGTTGCAATTAATTTAATTAAAAAATACCGTCCCGATATTGTTTTGATGGATATTAATATGCCTGAAAAAGACGGGCTCCAAGCTATACAAGAAATTGAAAAACTGGAACTTGATACAAAAGTTATTGCGTTAAGCGGATATGATGATGCAGATTTGATATTCCGCGCTATGAAACTCGGTGCAAAAGGTTATGTTTTAAAAACAATGGCTTCCGCTCAATTGATTTATGCAATTGATGAAGTTGCGGCAGGCAAAATTTATCTTCCGTCTGCTCTTTCCTCAAGATTTTTCGAATATTTTCAACGCTCTTTCAAAAACGAAGCTGCTGTTCAGCAGGAAGAAAATCTTCTCACTTATCTCACTTCACGAGAAGAAGAGGTTCTTGATCTTCTCACACAGGGTAATAACTACAAGGGTATTGCAGCAAAATTGTTTATATCTGAAACTACAGTTAAGACACACGTAAATAATATTTTCCAAAAATTACAGGTAAACGATAGGACACAAGCTGTTCTTTACGCGCTTAACAATGGCTTTGCAAACAGAAGACGCGTTAAAGCGGCGGTTTAATTACCGTTAACAGTAAGTTTAAAAAGGTTTGGCTTGTATTTAAAGTCAAACCTTTAATTTTACGGGTGTAAGCGAGGAGAGGTTTTATGCAGACTCAAAATGACTTTTTGAAAAATCAGGCGCGTTGTATTTCTCATGAAATCCGCAATCAAATCTCGATTTGTGATGTGTATTGCGAAATTATCAGAAAACATCTTGAGAAAAATGAGATTTACATTCCGGCTGTTGATAATGCGCTTAATTGTATTCAAAAATCAGCTAAAATGGTCAACAATTCCCTTCTGGATTTGAAATCTCTGAGTAATTACGAATATAAAACTCTTGATTTAAATAATCTTCTTCTTCAGGCAATAGAACTTTCAAAAGTTTATATTCACGAAAAGCATATTGAAATGTCTTTAGAGCCGCAAAGAAATTGTATGATTTTTGCGGATGAAAACAAGTTTCTTGCGGTCATCATAAACCTTTTAAAAAATGCGGTCGAGGCAATTGAAACTGACGGATGGATAAAAATTACAACAGAAGTCTTCAGAGACTTTGTGTTAATCACAGTTGCCAACAACGGCGAAAAAATTCCCGAAGAATTTATCGACAAAATTTTTGATGAAGGGCTTACAACAAAAAATTACGGAAGCGGTCTGGGACTCTATATTTGTAAAAATAATCTAAATCTTATGGGCGCAGATTTGCTTCTTGCAAAATCTGATGATAATTCTACCGAATTCCAAATAAGATTTCCTGTTAAAAATGCTTAATAATAATTCGATGTTTTAGGCAAATAAAATTTTTTCTGCGTTTTTATTTTTATATAAGGAAAAATTAATTAACTGGAAAAATGGATTTTTTTAATTCGCTTGCGCAGGTAGTAAAAAATAATAAGAATTTCAAAACGTGGGAACAGGAACAGCAGAATCAGCAGGCTCAGCGCGAAGAACTCTATCGTAAAAACAAATATTCAGACGCTGAAATTGTAAGAGCTGAACAATTGGGCGAGAGAATTGTTGATGTCATAGACATCATGGACAATCATTCCGAAAATGTTGCCGAAAACGTAGAAACTGCGGTTCAACCTTTTGTAGGCTTTATTCCGCTTTTGTCTACAGGACTTGCCGGTTATATTTTCTTTCGAACAGGTTTGCTGCCGCTTAAGACAAAAGGCAGTGAACTTATTCAAGAATTGTGGAATGATGAAAAAATACAAGATTTGCTTGGAAGAATTAATAAGGAGCGCAAACAATTCCGGAAATCCGCTAATGAAGTGTATGTTTCTTATTTTTTACGAAAAGCTGATGTGGAAAAAATACGAGACCCTCTATTAAGAAAAGAAGCACTTGAAATTCACAATCACTGCTCAAAATTATTGAAACCTTTTAAGAGAACTTTAAAACGCGGTATTATAGGTGTTGCGGCAACAGCATTTGCCTCTTTGGCAGGCGCCAACATTCTTGCCGCCAAAGTCCAGGTTGACAGTTCCAAAATTGCGCGTTATCAGGCACGCAAGGTGCTGGAGGATCCGAAAGCTCTTGTAAATTATACTCCTGAGCAGATTGAACAGGCAAAAAAATATATTGAAGAACATCCTGAATTAAAAAAAGCAAAGCAAAAAGAAAAATTAAACAGCGGAATGATAAAAAGCATTAGCGGAATAATTCGGGACCGACGCGCATATTTGAAAGCAAAAGCAAATGATAAAGATACTTCCCAAAAAGTTACCAGAACTTTAACTGCGGAAGAATTAGATGATGCCCAGAGAGACAAAGATGTAATTCAACGAACTGTGCGTCTGATTAATAATGAGGCTGAAAAATATTCTGAAAATATGGAAGTCGCCGCAAATGTTATTATGGGTACAACTCCTATAATGGGCGGGTTAACAGGCTGGCTGGCCGGTGTTTTGATGAATAAAACAAGTCTGACTGACAAAATGATTTCCAACTTTGTAAACAAATCAGGTTCAGAAAAGGTAAAAGAAGCCTATAATCGTTTTAAAGAGCTGAAATCTCCAAAAGATCCCGGATATACTACCAGATGGGGCAAATTTGTCGGAGCGCTCATGGATGATTATAATAAAATTGATTTTGATGAGGCAGGCCGCATAATTCCGAAAGATAAAAAGACAATTCGAAAAGAAATTGCTCTGAGGTACAAAAAAATCTTTACGGCAGTTATGGCTCACAAAAATTTAAATAACAAAGTTCTCGGTTTATTTGCAGGTGTCATTTCCGCTATTCCGGCGGCCTTAATAGCACTAAACCTGCAAAAATCATCAGCCAGAGCCGGAAGATTCACAGCCAAGCGTGAACTGGAAAAAGATCCGAAAAACTTTATCGGATTTACGGATGAAGAATACAATCAGGTTAAAGATATTAAAGGGCATAAAAAAACATTCGGAGAAAAATTTAAAGAATATGCTCTGTTTATTCCGACAGTTCTTAAACAGTACTGGGCTTATAACAAATACAAACGAAATGAATTTAAAGACCATCAGCTTTTAACGGAACAATTGCAAAAGATGGATGTAACGGATGAACAAATGCGTGATGCCAAAAATTTGCAGCGTAAACTCTTTAATACCTTTGAAAAAGTTGATGACAATTCACAGGTGTATTCCGAATCAATGGAAGCCGCTACGGAAATTATGCAGCCGGTTATAATTTATTCTTCTCAGGCTGTAATGCTGGCACCGATTGTTTACGGCATCGTAAAACTTATCAAAGGTAAACAATCTCCTGCTGATTTTTTTGTATCGGCAAGTGAAAAACTTGCGAATGCTTCTAAATTTTTGAAGAGTAAATTTGTCAAGAAATACCTTGAAAGCGTAGAAAAAAATATTCCGCAAAGAATAGGTGATATTGATTTAAAATACACCCCGATAGCCGCTCTGGTTAAGGATATTGATTTCAAAAACGGAACAATAAGTCAGGTTCTAGAAAAACTTCTCCGCAACATCCAATCAAGTGCTGATGCATTTAATAAAATGGATGAATATGAGCAAGTCTCAATTCTGCGCGGATGCCGTGATTTTCTGAAGAAAATACTGGATATCGCGGATGTAAAACCAAATCCGGCAAAGGATGCAGATGATGCACAATTTGAAATCCTTAATCAGCTTGCACCGCTTAATAAAATTGTTTATTTTCTGGATGAGTTGTCCTCATATAAATATTCGGCTCAGGAACGCGCTGATATGCTGAGTTTTGTTATTGGTAAAAACAAATATCAACTGGATAAAGATTTAAGTATGCCAATTCCACAGGACAGAATAAGAGCTGCAAAAATTAATATTGCCAATATATTAAACAAAATGAATGAAAAGTATAATCTTAATTTTGTGCATCCTGAATTAGCACAATTTACTTACAAATATCAACCGCATGATATCGAGGGACTGAATGAGGAAATCATCGCAGAATTTTTCACAATGCTTGATAAAATGCGTATTTCAAACATAAAATTTTCAGAGTTGTCCAAAATTCCTGCAGCATTGAATGAGTTAATCAATAACATTCCGAAAAAGAATTTTGAAAAAATTATGCGCGGAGAACAGGCTCTTCCAAGAAGTTTTGTAAATGAGTTAGAAGATAAGAATCCTTTAAGTCTGAAACAAATCTTGAAAAATCTGAAAACAAAATACAGCGAAAAAAGTGAAGAAGAAGTTAACGAAATTTTAGACAGATTAAATTTGGGAAGTATGGATAAGGCCAAATTAATGAAAATTCTTGATAACTTCGAAAAAATGTTGGACAATATCCCGTCAGAGGAAATTGCAAAAGTTCACGCCGCTATGATTAAAGCATTAAAGGAAAATCCTGACGAATTTATATCTCTTGTTAGGAGCGGACGCGCGGCATCATTGTTTGTAACTCCTATGCTTGTAAAAACTGCGGCAGCGGCCGGAATAAGCTGGATTGCGCTTAATGTTATCATAACATGGCTTATTGAAACTTGGCTTGCTGATTTGCAGCTAAAAGCCGGCAGACTCGGCGTTATGAAAGCGATGGAATCATTGCAGGATCCGGCGTATTATGCAGATACCGAACCTGTTGAAAATAATGAAAAAAAGCAGGATATCCCATTCGGCGAAAATGCTAATTTGCTGGATAAATTTAAAAAGCAGTCAGTATAAACAAAAAAGGAAACCAAAATCAGGTTTCCTTTTTTGTTTTATTGTTTTACCAATCAGTTATTTTTTTACCGGCTCCATCGGTTGAGGTTCGGGCATCGGAGTCGGATGCGGTCTCATTGGACGGCAGGTGCCTTCTTTAATGCATTTTTTTCTTGCTTTTTCGAATTTCTTTCTTCCTTCTTTTTTCATTTTTTTAAGTTCTTTTTTCTGTTTATCAGTCAAAATTGCTTCAAAATCTTTCATATTTTGAATTCTTAATTCATGAGCCTGCTTTTTCAAATCTCTGATTTGAGCATCAATTTCTGCAATCTTTTCCTTCTGCATTTCTACAGCCATGCGAGAGCGAAGCACCATTTCTTTTTCCTGTTTCAATTCTTTTATTTTTACAAAGATAGGCTCCATTTTTTCATGACCTTTCATACGAAGCTGTTTTGCCTGTTCTTTTTGTTCGTCAGTCAATTTCAATCTCTTTTCAAAGTCATTTTTAGCTTTCGGGCATGGAGGTGGCGGTGGCGCATCAAATTCCGGTTTTACCGGGGCAGTAGCCTTATCCGGAAGTGCAGGCTGTGTCTGCTGGGTTGTTTCCTTTGTCGGAACATTCTGGGTGGCAGTTTCGGCTGCGATTGCGCCGTTTACCATAAATGCTGCTAATGCTGCCAAAACTAAAGTTTTTTTAATCATTTTTCCATCCTTTCTTTTCACATAAGGTCTTGTAATTTGTCCGCTAATTCTTTTTTTGCGTTGTAAAGTCTTGATTTGATTGTGCCCAGCGGACATTTCAGTTTTTTTGAACATTCTTCATAACTCAAGCCTTCTATTTCGCACAGTAATATTACTTCTTTAAATTTTGGTTTCAATCCGTTGATTGCCTTTATAATTTGTTGTTGTCTTTCTGTTTGGATAAGTTTTTTTTCAGGTGAGAACTTTTTATCCTGAATTACTACAAGAACTTTGTCGTCGCTTGTCGTTATATCCTGTTTTTTTGTTCGTTATATTTATTCTT
>CALVAS010000073.1 GCA_944325585.1 Candidatus Gastranaerophilales bacterium | reverse complement strand
GATTTTTTTAAGTAATATTACATAAAAAAGGCGCAGTTTGTTCGGGTAAAAACAGGATTGTCTTTACCCGTGCAAATTGAGCCTTGTTTTTTTGTTAAGAACGCGAAGTTTAGTTATCCGGCCCGATACTGTTTAAGCCGACGCTTAAAATCGAAAGCAATAATGCACCAATGAACGCGCTTAAGAAATTTTCCACTTCAAAGCCGGGGGCTATAAACCCTGCAAACATAAATAACAGCGCATTGATAATCAGTGTAAAAAGTCCGAGGGTTACGATATTTATCGGCAGAGTCACAAGTATCAGAACGGGTTTTATGAAAACGTTAATCAGTGCAATTACGATTGCAACGAGCATTGCGGTTAAGAAGTTTGCAACAGAAATTCCAGGAACAACCCATGCGATAAACATTATTACAAATGCGAAACCGACCCATCTTAAAAACAAATACATATTTTACTCCTTATTTTTATTTTTCCGCAATTATCCAATGACGTAAAGAATAGTTATGAGGTGAATACAGCTTTTTATCTGAGCCATTTTGTCTATTACTGTCATTCTGAACTAGTTTCAGAATCTCGTTGGGATCCTGAAATAAATTCAGGATGACAAAATGGCTTATTATAGACTCTGAATGACAGATTTATATTTGTATGTATGTCATGGGTAATTGCATTATTTTTTATTATAAAAGGAGTTTTTTGCGGTTTCATCAGCAGAAAGTATAAGATGAATTTATTTGTGGTCGGTTACTTTGATTAAGTGCCATCCGAACGGTGAAAAAACAGGGTCAGAAACGACTCCGACGGGAAGAGAAAATGCTTTCTTTTCAAATTCCGGAACCATTTGTCCGCGTCCGAAGTAGCCTAAATCACCGCCGTTTTGACCTGAAGGACATAGTGAATAAAGTCTTGCATAGTATTCAAAGTCGCCGCCGTTATCAATTTCTTTTTTAATTTCAAGAGCTTCGTTTGCGGTTTTGACCAGAATATGGCTTGCGCGCACCTGTGTAAAATCTTCACCTGCAAAAACGGCAGATGTAAGAAGCATTAATGCTAAAAAAATTTTTGAAATCGTTTTAATCATAGAATAATTTTATAACAAAGAAATAAAATAACAATTGTCAAGTTTGGCGGGAAAATGATTTTAAAAAGGCTGATTTTTAAAATCAGCCTTTTTACCGGATTTATTACCAGACAACTTTTTCAATCAATTCGATTTCATAACCGTCCGGATCCTTAATAAAAGCTATTTTAGTACCTTTTCCGTTCAGGTCAAAGGGTTCATAAAGATATTCATAACCCAGTCCGCGGAGTTTTTCCGTGAATTTATCAAGAGATTCAACGGAAAACGCAAAATGTCCGAAACCGTTTCCCAGCTGGTAACCGTCTGCGGGCGTCTCATCATTTTGTGTAAGTTCAATCTGGCAGACGCCGTCTTCATCATTTAAAAAATAAAGTTCACAATCGTCAAGCCGTTTCTTTTTATCGAGTTTCATATTCAAAAGTTCCGTGTAAAATTTTACGGATTTTTCCGCATCTTTAACCCTTATCATTGTGTGTAAAAATCTCATAAATTTCTCCTTCTTATCGCACGTCTATTTTATCATAAAATAAAAAGAAGCCGGCATGTCTGAATGATTATTTAATATCTTTTGCAATAACATCCGTTATGTCATCCCCGCCGTAAAATACCATACTTTTTGGTAAAACCAGACTGTAATTAAGACTTTTGGCCTTTTCTATTACGGCTGCGCGAATTTCGGAGTCAATTTTTGTAAGTTTATCGTTGTATTCTTTATCAAGAGCAAGTTTTTGATTATTTATTTCGTTGCGGTACTTCTCCTCAAGAGCGGTAATTTTTGCGGGATCTTTTTCCTTTGAAATTTCACTCTGCGCCTTTTGAATAGTTGTTTGCATTTGGCTTAATTTCTTTTCCTGATCTGTTTTAAGCTGTTTTACCTGTGATGAATTTTGAACTATTTTTTGTACATCAACAACCGCTATTTTCGGAGCCGTGTCTGAAATTGCTATGTTGTTGATTGAATACCCCAGTGCAAATGCCATTAAACAAATAAATAAAAAACTGATTTTTTTAGTCATGGTAAATCCTTTCTTCTTTCGTGCGATTTTACAATAACGCTCAAAACAAAAGATTTAAATAGCCGTGTCGGGCGATATGCAATTCAAATGTAATTAAAAAATGCAACCCCGATTGAATTAAATTTTTGTTTTTTATAAAATAACTTTGCAGGATTTTTTACTTTTAAATAAGGAGAATTAATATGAAAAAATCTATTCATGATTTAGGAGACATCAAAGGCAAACGTGCGTTAGTACGTGTTGATATCAACGTTCCTCTTGATGCGGACAAAAACGTTACAGATGACACAAGAATTCAGGCAATTTTGCCGACTGTTAAATTCTTAAAAGATAAAGGTGCAAAAATTATTCTTATGGCTCACCTCGGACGTCCGAAAGGCGAATGGAACATGGAATTTTCTTTAGCACCCGTTGCAAAACATTTGTCAAAAGTTCTCGGCGAAGATGTATTGTTTGTTTCATCAAAAGTCGGCGAAGGCGCAGACAAAGAATTAGCTGAATTGAAAGACGGTCAGGTTGCTCTTCTTGAAAATATTCGTTTCTACAAGGCTGAAGAAGCAAAAGACGACGATATGACATTTGCAAACGAACTTGCAAAACTCGGCGATTTTTATGTAAACGATGCATTCGGCGCAGCTCACAGAAACCACACTTCAACCGCAAAACTTGCAAAAGTTTTAAAACCGGCTGTTTCAGGACTTTTGATGGAAAAAGAAATCAGATGCCTTTCTCAGGCTCTTGACAACCCGACCCGTCCGTTTACTGCAGTTGTCGGCGGTGCCAAAGTTTCATCTAAAATCGGTGTTCTTGAAAACTTGTTAGACAAAGTTGATAATATGATTATCGGCGGCGGTATGGCTTATACATTTGTAAAAGCTAACGGCGGCAAAATCGGTAATTCAATCTGTGAAGACGATCAGCTTGATGTTGCAAAAGCAATTGAAAAGAAAGCTGCTGACAAAGGCGTAAAACTCGTAATGGCAACAGATGTTCTTGCAACAGACGATTTCTCAGGCAACGGCAAAAACGAATTCGTTAAAATCAACGAAATTCCTGACGGATTTGAAGGCGTTGATGCAGGCCCTGATTCAAGAAAAGCATTTGCTGAAGTTCTTAAATCTTCAAAAACAATCTTGATGAACGGTCCTGTAGGTGCATTTGAAAACCCGAAATTTGCTGAAGGTACAAAAGCGGTTCTGGAAGCTATCGTTGAAGCTACAAAGAACGGTGCAACTTCTGTAATCGGCGGCGGCGACTCAGTTTCAGCTGCTAAAAAATTCTTCAAAGCCGAAGACTTCACACACGTATCAACAGGCGGCGGAGCTTCATTGGAATTCATTGAAGGAAAAGTTCTCCCCGGTGTTGCAGCACTTGACGACAAGTAAGCTGAAAGATTTAACAATTCAAAAGGACCGATGAAAATCGGTCCTTTATTAATATTTTTAAAAAACATATGCATTAATTATTCCTTTAGCATTCGCTTTAAAATCCGTCAATAATTTTATTAGAAAAATTATACTTTAGTTTGGAATTTGTACAATAACCGGCATTTCTCTTGCAAATATTTACTTCCTCTCTTATAATGTTGGTGTAATTGAGAAAGGAGAGTTTAATATGTTTGAAAAAGATATTAACATCAATGACATTAAAGAAATCAGAACCCGTACTACGGTTTATTTCGGTGTCGGCGCAATCCAAAAAATTTATGACATCGCGCATGTTTTGAAAGATAAAGGCATTGATAAAGTTATCGTAATGTCAGGCCGCAACGCATACAAAGCAACCGGCGCATGGGATGTTGTTGAAAAAGCCCTGAAAGAAAACGGGATCGGATATATAAATTATGATCAGGTTACTCCGAACCCGACAACGCATCACGTAAATGATGCCGCAAAAATGGCACGTGAGTTCGGTGCAAAAGCGGTTGTTGCAATCGGCGGAGGCTCTCCGACTGATGCAGGAAAATCTGTAGCGATTTTGCTTGAATATCCTGACAAAACCGCAAATGATATTTACGAATTTACATTTACACCTGATAAAGCCGCACCGATTGTTTCAATCAACCTGACACACGGAACAGGAACAGAAACAAACAGATTTGCGGTTGTAACAGTTCCGGAAAAAGACTTTAAACCTGCAATCGCATACGATTGTATTTATCCTATGTTTGCAATTGACGACCCGCAGCTGATGACAAAATTAAGCCCGAAACAAACAAGATACGTTTCAATTGATGCGGTAAACCACGTAATAGAAGCTGCAACTTCAACTGTAATGTCACCATACAGCGTTACTCTTGCACGAGAAGTTATATCACTTGTACACAAATATCTTCCCAAAGCTATCGAAAATCCGGAAGATTTAGAGGCAAGATATTATCTTGCATATGCAGCAATGATGGGCGGTGTTGCGTTTGATAACGGACTTTTGCACTATACCCATGCGCTTGAGCACCCGCTGAGTGCAGTAAAACATGAACTTGCGCACGGTTTGGGACTTGCAATGCTTCTGCCTGCTGTAATCAAAACTATGTACAAAGATAGATCTCACGTGCTTGCAGAAATTCTTAAACCGATTAATCCTGATTTGGAAGGTTGTCCGGATGAGGCTTATCAGGCTGCAAAATCTGTTCAAGACTGGTTGTTCTCTGTCGGTGTAACTTCAAAACTTGAAGATGAAGGCTTTACTGACTCAGATGTTGAAAGATTAACAAATCTTGTTTATACAACTCCGTCATTAAGCGGACTTCTGGATATTGCGCCTTCAGGCAACGGACGTGATGTCGTTGAAACAATTTACAAAGAATCAATTAAAGCTTTGTAGTATTTGTTAAAAGATATCAAAATTAAAGTCAACGGCCCGCCGCAATTTGCGGCGGGCCGTTCTTTCTTTAAATAAAATTTTTAACCTTCTTTTTTCGCCTTAATATATGATATAAGCCCGATTGCCAGCCCGAATATTCCGTTCATAATAAGTGAAGATTTTATGTCGCTGCGGAAAAATTTAAATGCAGCACCCAGCAGTCTGTCAATTGCAAACGAAATTGCAAATGTACCGGCAGCAGTTGTCAAACCGATAGCAGCAGGAGACATATTTTCAATTTTTTTAAGGAATTCATCAGCTTTATCATTTGGCTGTGTATTTGCGGTAGTTTGAGCGGGCTGATTTGCCGTGAATACCGGATTATTGCATCTTTTTGAAAGATTTTTGTTTTCGTATGAGACCGGATTTATATTCATTATTTTCTCCTGTTGTTAATAATAAATAAAAAAGTATAAAAAATTGCGGATTTATACTATAATCGCTTTATGAAACTTAACAGAAAGACAGAACTTCTTGCACCGGCAAAGGATAAAGAAACGGCGATTGCTGCAATAAATTCAGGCGCTGATGCGGTTTATATAGGTGCTGCAAGTTTTGGCGCAAGACAAAACGCTGCCAATTCCCTTGAAGATATTAAAGAAATCGTTGAATACGCTCACAAATTCAATGTTCGGATTCATGTCACATTGAATACGATTTTATCTGATGATGAACTTGAAAAAGCCGTTGAATTGATACATGAACTTTATAAAATAAAAGTCGACGCAATAATTGTTCAGGATATGGGAATTTTTGAACTTGCGATAGAGGGAAAACTTCCGCCTATAGAACTTCATGCAAGCACCCAGTGCGACAACAGGACAATTGAAAAAGTTAAATTTTTCCAGAAAGTCGGTGTTAAAAGAGTGATTCTGGCGCGAGAATTAACCCTTAATCAAATTGAAGAAATATGCAGTGAAGTTAAAAAATCCAACTTTAATAAAGATATGGAAATTGAGGTTTTTATTCACGGCGCGCTTTGTGTATGCTACAGCGGCCAGTGTTATTTAAGTGCCTCAATCGGCGGACGCTCGGCAAACAGGGGGGAATGCGCCCAGCCTTGCCGTAAAAAATATACTCTTTTTGACGAGAATGGCAAAGTTTATGCAAAAGATAAATATCTTTTGAGTTTGAAAGATTTCAACGCCTCCAAACATATTGAAAGACTTATCAATGCAGGCGTAAAATCCTTTAAAATAGAAGGGCGGCTTAAAGATATAAATTATGTGAAAAATGTTGTTGCATTTTATCGAAAAGAAATTGATAAATATTCTCTCAAAACCTCATCAGGCAAAATTTTCTCTGATTTTGAACCGGATTTGAATAAAAGTTTCAACCGCGGATTCACGGATTATTTTCTGCCCTGTGAGAGCGGAAAGAAAAATGACAGACCCAAAAATATCTGTAACTTTGATACTCCGAAGTCCATAGGCGAAAAAATCGGAAAAATCGAGAAAACAGGCAAAGATTTTTTTGTAATAAAATGCGGCAATCTTCACCCTCAGGACGGGCTTTGCTGGATGATAAACGGCGAACTTGCAGGCTGCCTTGTAAATAAAGTCGAAGGTCACAAAGTTTTCCCGAATAATATGAGTAAAGTTAAAGCGGGTGCCGTTGTTTACAGAAACTATGATGCGGAATTCAATAAACAGTTAAAAAATTCAAAAATCAAACGCAAAATCGGTGTGGAATTTATACTGAAAAACGAAATTTTGCACGCTGTTGATGAAGACGGAAATTCTGTGGAAATACCTTTGCCATCAGGTGAACCTCCGAAAGATTCCGATAAAATGCGCAACACAATGCTTTCTCAACTTTCAAAAACAGGCGAAAGCGATTTTTATGTTACAAATATAAATCTTCCCGCAAATATCCCGTTTTTGCACCTCTCTGTTATTAATGAACTGCGCCGGAGTATTCTGGATAAACTCCACCAAAAAAGACAAGAAAATTATGAATATCCTGCAGGCAGCCCATTGCAGTATGCAGATTTCCCGCTAAAAACTTACGATTATCACGCAAATGTTTTTAATAAAAAAGCCGAATTGTTTTATAAGAATTGCAATTGTAAAATTACCGAATATTCGCCGGAAAAAACACAGAATTTTGAGGGTAAAGAATTGATGCGCACAAAACATTGCCTTCGAGCAGCCTTTAATCTTTGTTCCACCGCAAGCAGCCCCTTATACCTTTCAGACAACAACGGCCACCTTTACAATCTAACCTTTTCATGTCAAAACTGCGAAATGACAATTTCATCTCCCCCCCCCCCTTGCGGGCGATGAAGAAATAGTATATAATAAAAAAAGGACAGCAAAACATTGAGCAAAGGAGCGAAGAGG
>CALVAS010000072.1 GCA_944325585.1 Candidatus Gastranaerophilales bacterium | reverse complement strand
TCCTCAAGCACCGAGCGTTTGAAAATCATTCCCTGACGCGCGCAGGGCATTACCTGAAATGCGTTGAACATTGCAGGCATAAAGAGAAATGTATAATTGTCCGGATGTCTGCAATATGCCGGAGAAAAAAGAAAGTCTGCATTTTCAGCCTCAAGCGTATTAACTGCATCATAAATTGCTGTTATGTCATGGTAAAAGTCATCACAGCTTATAAATGCAACATATTTCCCTTTTGCGTGCATTGCTCCCTTTGAGAGTGCATGAAATTTTCCGGTGTCTTTTTCCGAGTAAAAGTTTATATAACCTTTGTTCTTATAGTCTTTTAAGAGTTCAATCGTTTCATCAGTTGAGGCGCCGTCAATAATGATGTGCTCAATTCGCGGGTATGTTTGCAGTTCGAGCAAAGACACCAGAATATTAAATTCATCCGCGTGGTCTTTTTCTACAATATTCAAAGTTGGTGTAATAATGCTAACTAAAGGTTCCATTACTTTCCTCTTATTTTAATAATACCATAATAAATCGGCTTGTTAAAATTGTTACAAGTTGTAAATTTTTCTGTGAAAAATCCACAAAAATTTTATTTATGAGTAATAATGTGACAGAGTTCTTTTAGTGATTTACATTATTCAGTTATTTAGGATATAGGAGTGTCGGTATGGGTGAAAATTCAGTTACTATCTCTCCGTCTGTAACGGGTATTGGTTCCGGAGTTCTTGGGCTTGGTGCAGGTTATATACTGGCACCGCAAAAATATTCTTTAGAACGTTTGCTAATGCAGGATGACGATTCTTTCAGCCGTAATTTTTCTGATACAGTTATGAAAAAAGCGACTGACGGAGAAAAAAAATCATTAACAAATTTGCATGATGCTGCTCACAGTTATCATACATCAGGAGATGTTATTTTAAAAGAAAAAATAGTTCCTAACGCAAAACTCTGGCATGAAATGGTTGCAAAAGTCAACGTTGAGGACAAATTTGTTTCGGAAGTTGAGAGAACAAAGAAAAATTATTTACAAGCACTTAAGGATACAAATTACAAGCAGTTAAAGCAAAATTTGGAAGAGGCACAGGAGCTGGTATTAAACAAACCGAATGATGTTAAGGCTCATCTTCAATTGAAGGCCGCAAGCAGAGAGTTTGCTGATGCACAGCTTGCAATTGAGCGTTCGCAAATGCTTTACAGAAATGCAAGAAATGCTTTTCGCGGTGCGCGTGATGAAGCGATTATGGAACTTCCGGATAAAGGCCGTGCGATAAGTGCTCAATGGGCAAAGGTTCGTCGTGCAATATCTGACAGAGCAAATGTTATGTATGAAAAACTCGCGTCTTTGTCAAAAAACGAAAATCTGAATAAAGATTATAATTTAATCAAAAAATATATACCTAAAGCAAGAACTTATTCAGCCTTAATGGGCGGAGTTCTGGCAGGAATTGCCGGAGTTATTGCCGGTGTTTATTCCCTTAACAAAATGCGTGCTGCATAATCCCTTTATATCAATACTTATTGTAGATTGCTCGTATTATTTGTTCTTCTGTCGTCTTTTTGGCAGAAGAACTTGATTTTGGGTCATTAATCATGATATCGAATGCAACGATATTGCCGTTTCTGGTCTTTATGTAGCCGCAAATGGCGCTGATATCCGTAAGTGTACCGGTTTTTGCATAGAGAGTGTCTTTAAAATATAACATTCTGTTTTGAAGAGTGCCTTCACCTGCTGTCGGAAACAGTTTCATATAATTTTCAAAATCTTCGCGTTTTGCTTGAAGTAAAAGAAAATCGGTCATAAAATCGGCTGTCATCAGGTTGTTTTTAGAAACTCCGCTGCCGTCAACAATTTTGATATTCTCATTTTTTAATCCGTTTTTACGGCAATATTCATCAAACATTTTCAAAGAATTTTTTAATGCGCCCGTATTATTTACAAACTTTCCGCCCGCAACTTTAAACACTGTTTCGGCAGCCATATTGTTGCTGTTTTTGAAAATATCAAGCAGCACAGGAGTAATCGGATGCTTAATTTCATCAACAAGATAAATATTATCCGCAGGCGTTTTTCTCTGGCGGAATCCGTCATAAAATTCTATTTTTGCTGAACTTATAGCCTCTTCAAGTTTTATAAAGAAGTATCTTTTGGGAGAATTAACAGGAAATTTATATGAAATTCTGCTGCTGACTTCTCCGTTCACCGTAATCATATCCGGTGAAATCTGATTGCTTTTTGCAAGTTTAATATTTGTTTCTGCTCCGGTTGTAGTGAGGTTCATAAACGTTACCGGATAAAACGTATTCATTTTAATCTGCCCCGGTGCGCCTTTTGAAACTCCGGGATCTATTGTTACAGTCAAAAGGTTTTTGTCAAGATTGTATGAACTGAATTTGGGCATCAGCGGGTTCAAGTCATCATCCCATTGCCATCCTTCGCCCCATTCAATGCTGTCCATAACAAAATCGTCAATGTAAAAAGCCTTTGGAGATACGATATTTTTTGATTTAGCTGTTTTTAAAAGTTTTGACAGATCTCCCTTAGTTAAATTTGGGTCTCCGCTGAGCTTTAATTGCAATTCATTATTTGTTGTTTTGTATAATGACGTAGTAAATTCAAAATCTTCACCGAGTGTATCGGTTGAAACAGAGGCGGTTATAACCTTCTGTGTTGAAGCAGGAGGCATCGGTTTGTTTGAATGAAGTTCATATAGCAGATTTCCGCTGGTTACATCCTTTACTGAGACTGAAATCGCATCTTTATGAATTTCTGAATCCGAAATTGCGCTGTTTATATCTGCCGGACCAGCCTTAACTGCAAGACCCGCAAGTATTACCAGAAGTGCTGTCAGAAATTTTTTCATAAACTTTAACCTCATATTTAGATTTTATGTCATTTATAACGGGGCATTCCTGTCTGTACTTTTCCATTTCGTCAAAGGAAAGCGTGCAAACCATGAATCCTTCTTTTTGAGCCTTAATTTCGGCAATTGTCTCTCCGAGATAATCAATAACTCTGGAATGACCGATGTTCCAGTTTGCCAGATCTATAGGACCACATTGTGTAAGAGCAACCATAAAGGCTTGATTTTCAATTGCTCTGGCTTTTGGAAGCATTTCCCACGGAATAGGTTTTGCAACACCCCAGGCCGCTGCATTAACAAATAATTGTACGCCCATTTTGCGGTATTCTCTGTACAACTCAGGAAATCTTATGTCATAACATATGGTTAAACCTGTTTTTATCCCTTCAATGTCAACAATTACGCCGTTGTTTCCCGGGGTAATATATTTACCTTCAGTACATCCGCAGTATGAATAAAGGTGGTTTTTATCATATAAAGCCACAAGTTTTCCGCTTCTGTCAAATACGGGGCAGCTGTTGTATAATTTTCCGTCGTCGGTTTTTCTGATAAAACTTCCGCCTATAATGTGCAGGTTATATTTTTTTGCAAGTTCAGACAGAAAAGCAATAACGGAGCTGTCCTTTAAATTTTGTGCGCTTTTTGAAAATTCTTCGCAATCCCAGCCTACAGTCCAAACTTCAGGCAGAATTAAAACATCAGTATCTTTTTCAAGATTTTGCGTAACAAGTTTGTTTACTTTTTCGATGTTTGCCTGGACGTTTCCTGTGATTGAGTTGAATTGTAACGCGGATAATTTAAGTTCAGATTTAGTTTCCATGGAATTTCTTTTTTTACCTCTCTAAATATTTCCGGAGCTTTAGCCTCCAGATTCAATAATGATTGTTTGATTTTTTCCCTGTACATTTGTTCCTGTTCGGCGTCAATATCTTTTGGAATATAAATCGGTGTTCCGTAGATATTAATTATTCTTGTGAAAAATAGCGGGGTCCGCATACTGTCCCAGCTCGGAATTTTTAAGAAGTTTATCTGCGGGGAGTACCAGTGAACCGGAACTATCGGAACGTTTGCCATTCTGGCTATCTTTATGATACCGCCCTTAACTTTTCCGGCAGGCCCTTTAGGGCCGTCGACCATAATAGCTGCGGATTCACCCTGCTTCAAACACTCAAGTATCTGCATAGTTCCGCCGACGGCACCTTTACGTGCGGTTGAACCTCTGATTGTTTTTAACCCGAGATTGTTTGCACAGTGGGTTATAATATCACCGTCTATTGAGGTGCTTACCAGTACATTTACTTTATGATGGTTTGGAATTCCGTAAACACAGAATTGATTTCCGTGCCACATGGCATATAAACAGGGGCCAATATCCGGATGCCCGACACTTTTAATCTGTGTGAAAATCTCCTGAGTCTTTAATATCCCGTTTAAAAATGCCGAAATGTATTTCGCATTGTTTTTGTTAATAAGCCTAACCATACAGTTAAAAATACCACATAAATTTCTTATTGGCAAGTTGGTTGAAATCTTTAATATATCATATTAATGGTGGACTTGCGCAAAAAGATTTTTGCGCTATAATTCAGGAAGAGATAATAATACAAAATTCAGTAAAGGGAAAATTATGAAATTTACAGTAGAAAAAGAAAATGAAAACATCTATAAGATAGAAATTACAATTCCTGCAAAAGATGCAGCAAAAGCCTATGATGAGGCAGCAAAGAGAATAGCACAATATGTAAACGTTGACGGATTCAGAAGAGGAAAAGCTCCGCGCGCCGTTGTTGAAAGACATGTCGGAACGGAAAGAATTAAGCATGAAGCAATGGATGCTTTGATGCCTAAAGCAATTGCCGAAGCTGTTAAAGAAAACAATCTTGATGTTATTACTCAGCCGTATATTACAAAATTCGATTTTACGGTAGGTGAAGATTTGACTGCTGAAGTGAAAGTTGAAACTCGCCCTGAAGTTGTTCTCGGTGCATACAAAGATTTGAATGTTGAAGTTGAAAGTGCTGAACTTCCTGCAGATGCATTTGATAAAGCTCTTCAAAATATTTTAAATCAATATGCAACTCAAGAGCTGGTTGTTGATCGTGCGGCAAAAGATACTGATATTGCAGTAATTGATTTTGAAGGAACTGTAAACGGTGAAAAAATTCAAGGCGGAGATGCTAAAAATTATCCGTTGGATTTAGCTCATTCCAACTTTATCCCCGGTTTTGCAGAACAAATTGTCGGCAAAAATATCGGTGAAGAGTTTGATATTAACGTAACATTCCCGGCAGAATATCATGATGAAAAATTAAAAGGTCAGCCGGCTGTGTTTAAAATTAAAATTAACGAATTAAAAGAAAGAAAAGTTCCGGAACTTAATGACGCTTTCGCGCAAAAAGTCGGACCTTTCAAAACAGTTGATGAATTAAAAGCTGATATCCAAAAATATTTGGATAACCAAAAAGAAAACACAAACAGACAAAATTCAGAAAATGCAGTTTTCGCAAAAGTTATCGACTCTGCAACCGTTGAAATTCCGCAAACAATGATTGACAGAGAAGCTGAATCTTTGACCAACGATTACAAACAAAGACTTCAGGCGCAAGGCTTAAGCTGGGAATCTCTTGAAAAAACTCAAGGGGCTGAAAGTTTGACAGAAACCATAAAAGAAGATGCAAAAGTAAGAATTAAAAATTCACTGGTAATTGACAAGATTGCCAAGGAAGAAAATATAAAACTTGAACCGAGCGATATGCACAAAAAGTTTACTCAATTAAGTTCTGTTTACGGTATGACTCAAACAGATTTGATGAAACAATTGAGCAAAAATCCTGAAGTTATCGCATCATTATCGCAACAAGCGCTTAATGACAAGGTAAGAGATTTTCTTATGGAAAAGAATTCCGTAAAATTTGTAGAACCTAAAAAAGAAAAAGTAGAAACTAAATAGTAACAATTGTATAATGAAATAAGAAAGGAAAATTAGATCATGAGCTTTGTACCTGTGGTAATTGAACAATCAAGCAGAGGAGAACGTTCTTTTGATATTTTTTCAAGACTGTTAAGAGAGCGTATTATCTTTTTAGGTACTCCGATTGACGACATGGTTGCCAATTTAATAGTTGCGCAGTTGTTGCTGCTTGACAGTGAAAATCCGGAAAAAGATATTATGTTATACATTAACAGTCCGGGCGGAAGCGTTACTGCAGGATTGGCAATATATGATACAATGCAGCACATAAGAGCGGATGTCTCAACAATTTGTTTGGGTCAGGCTGCATCTATGGGTGCTTTTCTGCTTGCAGCAGGAACAAAGGGCAAGAGAATGGCTCTTCCGCATTCAAGAGTTTTGATACACCAGCCTCTCGGCGGTGCTCAAGGTCAGGCTACCGATATTGAAATTCAGGCTGCTGAAATTGTAAGAATTAAAAAGACATTAAACGAAATTCTTGCAAATAATACCGGACAATCTTTGAAAAAAATCGAGAAAGATACAGACAGAGACTATATTATGACACCGGCAGAAGCTCTTGAGTACGGTATGATTGATAAAGTCGTTACACGTGACGGCGTTAAAGGCTAATAAAAGGAGAAAAAATGCCTAAACATGATGACAGCAGATTAAAATGTTCATTTTGCGGTAAATCTCAGGATCAGGTTAAAAAGTTAATCGCAGGTCCTGAAGTTTACATTTGTGATGAATGTGTTGAACTCTGCAACGAAATCCTTGATGAAGAATTTTTTGAAAGCAAGGAAAAAGACGGAGCGGAAGTTGACGAAAAAGAAGAAAAACCAATTCCGAAACCGCATGAAATCAAGGCTTATCTTGACCAGTATATTATCGGGCAGGATGATGCCAAAAAAGTTCTTGCAGTTGCCGTTTACAACCACTATAAACGTCTAAAGCACAACAAGTCAACCGATTTGAAAGACAATGTTGAAATTCAGAAATCAAACATTCTTCTGGTCGGTCCGACGGGAAGCGGTAAAACTCTGTTAGCGCAAACTCTTGCCAAAATGCTGGATGTTCCGTTTGCTGTTGCTGATGCGACAACATTGACTGAAGCCGGTTACGTCGGTGATGATGTTGAAAATATTCTTCTTCGCCTTTATCAAAATGCAGATTTTGACAGCTCAAAGGCTGAACGAGGAATTATTTATATAGATGAAATTGATAAAATTTCAAGAAAATCTGAAAATACTTCAATTACAAGAGATGTTTCAGGTGAAGGTGTTCAACAGGCGCTTCTGAAAATGATTGAAGGAACTGTTGCTCATGTTCCTCCGCAAGGCGGCCGCAAACATCCTCATCAGGAATTCATTGAAATTGATACAAGCAATATTTTGTTTATAGTCGGCGGTGCGTTTGTCGGTTTGGAAAAAATTATTGAACGCCGTACAAATGACGGTTCTTCAATCGGTTTTGGCGCGAAAGCACCTATGTCACAGGCTGAT
>CALVAS010000071.1 GCA_944325585.1 Candidatus Gastranaerophilales bacterium | reverse complement strand
TATTGGGATTAATATTATTGCTAATGCACCGATTACGCCCAGGGCTATCAGGATATCTCCAAGGCTGAAACCGCCTAAGTTATTTAATGCACTGAAATCCGACACTTTTCGTTTAATTTCAGAGGCTGAATTTTTTAGGCTCTCATAAATCCAGTTGAACGGATTTCCACAATTTGTCCTGAAACATTTTTTCATACTTTTTGCTCCTAATATAATTAATTTACATACTATTCGTGTTTAAAGAGTGCAGAAAGGCTGATGAAAAAAAATTCATCAGCCGAAAATCCGCACAACAATACCGGACATCAAATATACTTGAAGTCCGCCCTTTCCAATAAAAACACTGTTGGACAGGGTCATCATGATGATTATTGTTCCTTTTGCTCAATATATTACAATTATATTATAACACTTCCTCAATTACATTTCAATACAATAATTGAATTTTATTAATTTTTTGGTATCATTGGGTTATAAAGTACAGATTTGGAGGAAAAAGGATGTCAGGACACTCAAAGTGGTCAACCATTAAACGAAAGAAAGCAAAAGTCGACAGCCAGAGAGCAGTTGTATTTCAGAAATATTCAAGAGAACTTATAGTTTCAGCAAGACTCGGCGGGCCAGATCCTGCCGGAAACTTCAGACTGAGAACGGCTATTGAGCAGGCAAAAGCGGCAGGGCTGCCGAATGACAACATAAAACGTGCAATTGAAAAAGGTGCGGGTTCAGGCGCTTCTGATAATTATGAAGAATTGATTTATGAAGGTTATGCCCCGGGCGGTGTTGCTGTTGTTGTTGAGGCAATGACCGATAACAGGAATCGTACGGCAGGTGACATCAGAAGTTTCTTTACGAAATACGGCGGAAGTCTCGGAGCGACAGGATGTGTCGGCTGGATGTTTGATCAGCGCGGAATAATTACATTTGATGAGTCCACCGATTTTGAAAAACTTTTTGATGCGGCGATTAATCTTGATGCGCTGGATATTACCGAAGAAGACGGAGAATACAAAGTTTTTACAACCGTTGAAAATTTTCAAAATGTAGTTGAAGGTTTGGAAAAAGAAGGGTTCAAAAGTGTTCGGGCAGAGCTTTCAAGAATTCCGCAGAATACAATTGAAGTAACTGATGAGAAAACTGCCGAACAAATTCTTAAACTTCTTGAAAAACTTGAAGAACATGATGATGTTCAAAATGTTTATGCTAACTTTGACATTTCAGACGAAATTCTTCAAAATCTTGAGGGCTGATGTTAGATTTAATCGAAAATTTGTCAAAATCTCTTGATAAGGCTTACAACGCTCAGAGCATTGCGGGCACGTTGAGGGATTTTTTTAATTTAAACTTCAATGTAAAAAATCTTGAAATTTTTATATTTGATGAAAAATCAGGCCGGATTAAAGATTTTTCACAAGAATGGCTTGAGGCTGAATCGGGTTTTGATTCAAATAATAATGAGAATGTAGAAATCTTTGATAAAATTTCAAAAGACAATTTTTTTATTGAGAATGGAATTTTGTTTTACAGCATTCCCAAACAGGGCAGAAGCATTGGATTTTTAAAGTTTTCTGATGGGGATTTTGAAAAGATTACCGAATTTTTAAAGACAGCCGTTTACTTAATTTCATTGAAAATTCAAAATATTCTTCTGGCTGAAAATATGCAAAAGAATATTGATTTTCATGAACTTATACGAAACATCGCAAAAATTATTGAAACACAGTATGAGTTGAGTTATATAATTCCGCTGATAGGTGAGATGATTGACAAGTTTATGACAAATCATCTTGTCTATATTTTTGTTAAAAATAACGGCAAATTTGAGCTTTTGTGGCCTTCAAACTGCAATGATACAAATATTTTGAATGCATTTGAGACTTTGCCCGAGAAAAATGAATATAAAATTATTAACAACGGCAAAACCGGACTGTTCCCGCTTGTTAGTGAAAACAGAGTTCTTGGCTGCATTGCTGCAAAAAGCATGAGCAGCGAAATATCCGAATCTGACATCAATTATCTGGAACAGCTTGCAAAACAATCATCCGCAACAATAAACAGAGCAAATGTTTATGCAGAAATTCTAAAACACGCAACGCTTGACGCTCTAACAGGTTTTTACAACAGACGACAGCTTGAAGAAAGAATTAAGCAGGAAACGGCAAAAGCCAAACGTCAAAAAACACCCTTATGCGCAATAATGATTGATATTGACTTTTTCAAACGCATCAATGATGTTTACGGACATGCAGCGGGGGACCTTGTATTAAAAACGGTTTCACGCACAATGCGCTCTCAACTAAGAGAATATGATGTTGCAGGAAGATACGGCGGAGAAGAGTTTGCGATTCTTCTGCCTTTCACAAGGACGGAAGAAGCTGTTATGGTTGCAGAACGTCTTAGACAATCCGTTGAAAATAAAAAAATCGACTTATCAAAAGTTAATCATGAAACACCAAATAAAATTATTAATGTTACAATAAGTTTAGGCATTTATGAATTTAAAATAACGGACTCGGCTGATGATTTGCTTAAAAATGCTGACAAAGCACTTTACGAAGCTAAAGAGACGGGAAGGAACAAGGTAATCGTAAAATTTGATGAATAAAAATATTTATGAAAAAGTTTGTAAAACGCTGGATGATACAAAAGAACTTGCATACAGATTTGCAAAACTGGTTGAAAACGGATGTTTTGTCAGTTTGTACGGAGAAATCGGTGCAGGCAAAACAGCATTTGTAAAACTCGTTGCAGATGCGCTTGATGTTAAAGAAAAGGTTACAAGTCCGAGTTTTGTTATTTTGAATGAATATCACACAGCAAGAATTCCTATTTATCATTTTGATCTTTACAGACTTGAAAACGAAGGTGTTAAAACGATTCTTGATGAATTGAGAGAATACAGCGAAGGCAAAAGACTTACATTTGTTGAATGGGCAGAATTTTCGCAGGACGAAATCCCGTTCAATCACATAAAAATTAACGTTACCTACGAAGATGACGACTCAAGAAAATATTCATTCGAGGCCTTCGGCGAGGATAACGTAAAAATTACAGAGGGGTTAAAAAATAATGAATAATCAATATATTTTATGTTTTGACACCTGTTTGGACAAAATGTATGTTGTGCTTAAAAAGAATGATGAAATTCTTGAATCACAGGTTATTGAAAACCACGATTCCAAATATCACAGCGCATTTTTAATTTCAACAATCGAAAAAACGCTTAACAAACACGGAATCAAACCTGAGAATTTATCATTAATCGGAATAAACACGGGCCCCGGAAGTTTCACGGGAATCCGCGCCTGTACAACAACGGCAAGAGTCATGGCGCAGCAGCTCGGAATTAAAGCAACAGGTGTTTCAAGTCTTGAAATATTATCTGATGCTTATTCAAAAACAAAAAAAGGCGGAAAACCTGTTTTGACAGCGCTTGATGCAAGAAAAAACATGGCTTATCTTTATTTTGATAACCACATCAGAGGCGCTGTTCTGCTTGAAGAGGTGAAAGAAATTATTGCCTCCGGTAATTTTGATATTTTAACAGACGACAAACTTCAGCCGATACTTGGCGGAACTTCATACCAGACATTAAATCTTCCGCTTGGCGAAACGCTGGCTGAATTAATAACTGAAAAAGCACAAAAAGATGATTGCGACTGGCGCAAATTAAAACCTTTATATATCCAGCCGCCGCCAATGGGGTAAGTTTTTTTGTAACTTTTCTTAACAAACTGACAACATTTTTATTTACAAGGGTTAATATAATATGCAATGCCCCAAAATTAATTTATTTTCATTCAACAACAAAAACGCAAATCAAATCAGTGCGAAAAATTCGTATGATTATCAGCGTAATTCGTTATTGCTTCCGCAAAATGACGTTTTTGTAAAAAGCAGTCCCGACATATCATTCACTGCAATTTTGAGCGGCGGAGATTTTAAAAACCTTGTTAAACAAAAAAAGATTCACTGTATTTACTGCGGACGCCCCATGCTAAGCAACAAACAGGTTGATGAATTGAAAAAAAGCGGAATATTCTCATCCCCTATCAGATACTTTGCGCAAGAAATGTTCAATTATCTGGATTATCTTCATCCGACAGAAAAAGAGGTTTTAAAAAAGATTACTCTTATGGCTTTTGATTATCCGGATATCCGCCTTTCGGAAGCCATTAAAAAACTCTACTTTAAGGCAAATAACGAACTTTTAAAAGAGCAGATTCCTATTTTGAACCAGCTTTACGGACTTTCTGCTAAAATTCCGCAAAATATTCGAAAACATTACCAGAATTTGATAAAGATTTCCCGCTACAGACTGGAGGAAAAAGCATATATTCCTGATAATTTCAACGCAAAAGAATTTGTCTATAAAACAAAAAGAATATGTTCATCCGTAAAAGACGAACATCTGGCTTCAAAAATTTTAAAACTTTCAGAGCCTCTGACGCACCCGATATTTACAGACAAATTGCCTCTTAACAAAAAATTCGCGGAAAAAATTTTAAAACTTTGCGAAATCAGAAACGCGGATG
Organism: Candidatus Gastranaerophilales bacterium; assembly: GCA_944325585.1. Taxonomy (GTDB): domain Bacteria; phylum Cyanobacteriota; class Vampirovibrionia; order Gastranaerophilales; family Gastranaerophilaceae; genus Scatenecus. The sequence goes on along the minus strand of CALVAS010000071.1, from coordinate 2,877 downwards.
CTGAAAAATTTTCAAAAACGGATTTACAGCTTTTGCTGCTTGATGAGATGAAAAAATATGCAGAAATTCTGGACAGACGGGATATTGTTGATTTGTGTGAAACAGCAGAAAGAACAATCGAAAAAAAGCCCGTAAAAGTCAAGTTCAGCAACAAATCTCTCGAGCGCAGCCTTATGCAGATGATTGAGGATATTCCGAATCATAAAGTTAAACAAAAAATATATTCTTTGCTTCAGCGGCTCCCGAATTCAGAGACCAGCACAAACGCATTCATTGCAAAACACCAGTTTGCCGACTCGGAAGCTATCGGATACAATCTTTTGAGACCGTCAATCGTAACAATTGAACATATTCGTCCAAAATCACTTAACGGAGCAAATGAATTGTATAATTATGCACTTTCATGCGAACGCGACAACGGACGCCGTTCAAACAGCGATTTATCAATGTTTGTAATCCAATACAGCCGCAAAAACCAGCAAAAGTATTTCGATGAATTGATTACTGAAGTAAAACGGAGAAATCTTGATAAAACTACATTTCTCCGTATGGTTAAAACATTTCAAAAAGAGAGCGGAGTGAATATTGACACTTCCAAACTAAATTCAAAATAAACCTTTAAACATTTCAGAGCAAAATATTAACAATCGTAAAGTTTTTATAAAAAAATCTAAATTATTTAAAAAATTATGCCGATAACTTAATTGTTCATAAATATTTAGGGTATAAAAAAATGAATGATGCACAATTTTCATTTAACCGGCCTTACAAACCGTTCGGAATGAACATTAAGGTTCCGGAAATTGGAGAAAAAACTTTACAACAAGCAGGAAGCACTTTAGGAAATATCGCAAAAGCGCCGGTAGAACCGCTGTTTAAATTTTTAGAAGAAGGCGAGCCGGTATTTAACGGCGATATAAACTTCCAGATAAACAAGCTCTTTGCGGAAAGTTTTACAATCGGTTCTGCAATGCGTATGGAAGACGAAAAAATGAACGGAATGCCGCCAAGTTTTGATATGCATTTTTAATGTTTATTTTAAGAAGGCTCCGCGGCAAACCGCGCATTAATAAAAATCAAAAAAGTGTAGACTTGATAAAAGGTTAGAAGGTTGGTTTATGTTAAAACTTGTTTTAAAAAATTCAGGAGTAAAAATACTGCTTTTTCTGGCAATTTTGCTGATATCGGCGCCCCTGACACACGCCGAAAGTTTACGCTGGGCGCAAAAACCTCTTCTGGTATGTCTGCCGCCCGATCCGCATTCACCTGTAATGAAACAGGCCTTTACCGAATGGCAAAAAGCCACAAAAGATAAAGTAACTTTTAATTTTTTAACGGCAAATTCTTGTCCAAATGCGCATATTACAGTCAGTTATTCTCCGTCTAAAAGGAAATCTCTGACATCATATTCCTATAACAGCAAACGCTATTTTTTAAAGGCTCATATTGATATAGGGCTTTTAACTAAGGAAGGTCAAACAAATTCACCGGAACTTCTTTTGCCGCTGATGGAACACGAAGTAGGCCATGCCATCGGACTTGTCGGCCATACAAACACCCCGCAAAGTGTTATGCAGCCGGAAGTGAAAGCTGGATATAAAATTACACAGGATTCAATTAACGAAATTAACAGGATTTATAAATAAAATGAAAAAACTGTTTGCAATACTTGTAATACTGATAATTTCGGCCTGTTCCGCGCATGCCGGCGACGATGCCTGGGCGAAAATAGAACGCGGCTGGAGCAGAATGCCTATAAAAGTTTATCTGGATAGCACCGGAGATTATTCAGAAATGATTAAAGCAGGCTTTGCAGAATGGGAAGAAAAATCAGATGAAGAAGTTCGTTTCAGTTTTGTAACAAAACCTCATTCAGGATATGCGAATATCACAGTGCGGCTGGTAAGAAATTTTACTGACAATACTGCAGGACGCACCAATGCACAAATGGGGGTAAATAAAATTTATAAATCAAAAATTGACATAGGCTTACACGACAAGAACGGCAGAAAGTTTTCCGATCCGGAACTCGACATAATAATAAAACATGAAATAGGCCACTCACTCGGGCTTCCGCACACAAAAGATCCCAAAAGTATTATGTTCCCGTATGTGTTGCCGGGACAAACCATAAATGAACAGGATATAGAAAATTTACTTGAATTGTATTAATGGAGAGAATAATGAAAAAACTTTTATTAATTTTTGCAATTTTATTTATCACATCAAACGCGGCATTTGCAGTTGAAATGATCGGGCGCTGGAAAGAAATGCCGATTACTGTTTTTATTGAAGAGAACCGCCGTGATTATTTGATGGAAAGAGCATTCCGCGACTGGGAATCCGCAACAAACAGGACTGTTGAATTTGAGTTTACAGATAATGAATCAGAAGCGGATATAGTTGTAAAATTTATAGATAAAGTTTCGGATAAAGCTGAAAATGCAGTGGGACTTACATATCCTTTTGTAAACAAGGAAGGGTATTTTATGCATGCAAGAATAGAAATAGCCAAATATTCCGATACTCAAACCATAAAGATGTCAAATCATACGCTGATGAAGATTATGCGGCATGAAATCGGACATGCAATTGGGCTTGAACATACCAATTCACCAAATTCCATAATGAATCCAACAACAAACAGATGTTTGGATATATCAAAATATGACATTAAAGTTTTAAAAGAAATTTATAATCAATAGCAATTCTCAAGTTATTATGGTAATATAAAAAAGACAAAAGCTACGGAGGTTAATAATATATGAAAACTAAGACTATGAGAGGAATAGCACCATGGGGGGGGGGGGGCTGTTAATTCTCTCCTTTGCGCTTTTACATTAGCTGAAGTCCTTATTACGCTTGGAATTATCGGTA
>CALVAS010000070.1 GCA_944325585.1 Candidatus Gastranaerophilales bacterium | reverse complement strand
GACAAGAAGCCTTTAAATCAAAGCCTTTTGATATTCTGCTTAAACTTTTTAAAGGTAATCCTGAAGAAAAGTGTATTGAGGCTTTTAAAAACGCAAAGGTTCCCGAAAAAGTTGTGGATATGCCTGTGTTTTAGCGGCATCCGTCGTCAGACATATCAATTTTTCCGTCGTAATCGTTATCAATGCCGTCATAACATGAACCGATTGACTGTCGGCTTTCAGGGCGGACATAATATTTCAGATAAATATCCGGAATTTTCTTCCATAAAAATTCAAAATATCCTCTGTAAAATTTTGCGATTTCAGAATTTTCAATAATTAAACAGTTTTCATCATTTTTGTTTTCGCCGCTGTTTGAAAAGTTCATAGAACCTGTAACAACATACCTGTCATCTATAATCATAGACTTGTTGTGAACTTTGCCTGCGTAATTTTCTGTTTTAAGAGGTATTCCTGCTGCTCTGATAATGTTATGTGCAGAGTGCTGCGCGCGTGTGCTTGTTGCATCAAGAATTATTTTCACATCAACTCCGCGGTTTTTCGCTCTGATAAGCGCATCAGTCATTTTCTTGTGCGTAAGAACAAATACAGGAAGATAAATGTAGGTTTTGGCATTGTCAATCAAAGGTATTAAAGCCCTTTCAACAGTTTTGTCCTGAGGTGAAAAGTATATACGGACATTAGAATTGTCAATTGTAAATGAATTGGACTTTTCAGATTTTTGCTTAAGTGTGTGAAAACTTCCGCTATACATCTGCTCAAACTCGTCTTTAAAATAGTTTGCAGCATCAGCAGAGTTAATAACAACAAGATTGTTTGCGTTAAAACCTGACAAACCTGTTCTTGAAAAGTTCATAGAACCTGTTAAAACCTTTGCATTATCTGCAATTATAAATTTGTTATGCATTAACATTGATGTAAGATTTTTTCGTCCTTCAATTTCGTCAGAGCGGGTATTTTCAAGCGTTTTGACAAACTCATATGTCTCAGGATAATAATTGTCGCCTGTTCTTTTGTCATAAATTACACGGATTTTAACATTTCTTTCTCTTGCTTTTGAGAGTGCTTTCATAACTTCGGGATTGTTATTCCAGTCGTAAATTGCCATGTCAAGAGACTTTTCAGATGAATTGATTAAATCAACTACTGTTTTGCAAAAAATATGAACGCATTTGTCATCAGGCGTAATATGGTTTGTGTAATCAGAAACAAGAAATTTGATTCTGCCGCTTGCAAATTCTTCCTTATAAGTTGTTTTATCAATTGTTTTTTCGTCCTTTTTGCGTAACTGCTCTTTAAGTTCCGGTCTGACAAGACAGTATTTGCATGGAGTAAATTGTCCTTCTGCATCTTTTATTGGCAGAATGCTGTAATCGCTTGACTTAAGCCCGAATTTACAGTCTAATTTGTGAAATTTTCCGCTTTTTCTGTTTAACAGCACCAGATTAAGACTTTTGGCTTCTGAAAGTTTTTGTTTTAATGCATCAGGATTCACAGCCTTTCCGGATATTATTGCAAAACCTGAATTTAAAAGAATATCTGAATAATTTTCGCCGTCAACATGAATTTCAGCAAATTTGCAATCAGGACGCTGTGTTTCAGCAGGTATAATTTTTACTTTCTTATTAAGAAGAATTTCTTTTGCAAATTCATCAGTAAGGTATCCGACACTTATTGCGTCAGTGCTTGAAATTCCGAGTGATTTTGACAATTCTGTTTGGTCTGTAGAAAGATTTGATGTAAATGTTTTAATATTGCTGCTTAAACAGACATTTTCACCCTCATCTGCTTTTCCATTTCCGTTAAAATCTACAACAACCTCGGCCGGTGTAATTATTTTGATAATTTTTGTGCCAGAGTTTTCATAAACCTCAAAAAGACAAAAAATTACGAAAAATATTATTAAATAAGTTATTCTTAAAAATTTTTTCATTAACGCTGAATTAATTGTTTGTAATTTGTAACTTCAAACCCTAATCTGAAAATTTTGTTTAAAAGCTCTTTGTTCTGAGTAATCAGAAACTCTTTTGAGTGAGAATTTGTAATATTAGACAGATATTTGCAGGGGTGAATCAGCGCCTCTGCAATCAAGTCTTTATCAGGAAGAGCTTCAAGACCGTATTCAATCGTTTTATCATCCATCATTCCCGTATATCCGACTCCAAGCAGAAAATCGTTTGTTAACAGAATATCCTGCTCTAAAAGTTTTTTGTTTGCTTTTGTAAAACTGTTTAGCAAAAGTATTTTTAAAATATTCAGCGGATAACTCAAATTTAAATGATTTGATGAATCCGGAACCGTATAAAACTGCTCGTGCTGTGTTCTTATAAACGGAATATGATATTCTTTTGCAAGTTTGACGGTAATTTTAAAAATTTCGGGTATTGCGTGAGTATGAACATGGGAATCTATGTGGTCGGGTTGTGTGAATTTTTTAATCTTTTCAATCTGTGCTCTGAATTCGTTCTCAATCTGTTTTTGAAAATCTTTATTTTTGGATTTTAAAATAAGAGAAAGATATCCGTTATTAAACTTTCCCTCACTATTAGTCAGAAGGTCACACCGCGTAAGAGCCTTGCCTTCAATTATATTAAGGTGGACTCCGATTCCCAATTCAGGACATTCGGGAAGAATTTCATTAACCGCATTATCAAAAGCCGCACCGTTTGCACATATGCTTGCGCTCTTTAAAAGTCCTTTTCCGTAACCGTACAAAACAGCACGGTTAAAATCATTTGACATCCCGAAATCATCTGCGTTAAGTATAAATTTTTTGTCCGCCATTAAAAATTCCTTGCACTAATTACTAATGTATTATATTATAAAAAAGAAATTTGAGGAAGAGAATTTATGAATATTCCAAGGTTAGCAGTTGTAATTCCGTGTTTTAATGAAGAACTGTGCATAGAAAGAACCGTAAGACAGATTTTTGAACTGTTTGAGCATCTTATAAGATTAAATAAAATTAAACGCGATAGTTATATATATCTGGTAGATGACGGCTCAAAGGATCGAACCTGGAGTATTATAGAACGCCTTCACTATGAAAACAGACTTGTCAAAGGGCAGCGATTCGTAACCAATTTCGGAAACCAGAAAGCTCTTCTTGCAGGACTTGAAGCTGTAAGAAGAATCGGATGCGACTGTGCTGTTTCAATTGATGCGGATTTGCAGCAGGACGAATATGCAGTCGAAAAATTTCTGGACAAATATATGGAAGGCTATGACATAGTCTGTGGTATCAGAAATGACAGAAAAACAGATTCATTATTTAAAAAGACAACTGCCTTAATGTTTTATAGAACAATGAACCTGCTGGGTGTAAAAATTCCGAAAAACCATTCAGATTACAGACTGGTTAGCCGTAAAGGCCTTGAAGTTCTGGAATTGTACAACGAAAGCTACCTGTTTTTAAGAGGATTTTTTAATGAAATCGGTCTTAAAACCGCTTATGTAAATTTTGATGTAAAACCGCGTTTTGCAGGTAAATCAAAGTTCAATTTCTACAGTCTTATGGCTCTTGCTCTTAACGGGATTACTTCCTACAGTGTTGTTCCGCTGCGATTTGTTACAGTTCTCGGATTTTTGATGGCATTTTTCGGATTTTTAGTAGGGCTTGAAACTGTTTTTGAAAAAATATTCCTTAACAATTCACCGAACGGTTGGGCTACTCAAGTCATTTTGTTATGCGTTTTCGGCGGCATACAGCTTTTCTGCGTGGGTATAATCGGCGAATATGTCGGACAAATTTTTCAGGAAGTTAAACGCAGACCGAGATATATTACTGATACAGAATTAAAGTAAATAAAAAGCCGTGCCTCTGTCTATCGAATTTAACTGACAAAAGTATCGGAAAACATTTTCTCCATTTATAATTAAAACACCCGCAAAGGTCACCTTAGTGCTGCTATGTCTCCATCCTGACACGGTTCGGAGTTTTACGCCGCTTTAACCATAACTCTCAACAAAAATATTAACTTTTACCCTGCCCGTCAAACCCTCACAACAGGCTCTGCACCCGGCGTTAACTTCCGGTCAAGGGATTGCAATTCCCCGTGGAGCACGGCTTAAATTTATTATAACATAAAAGTTTTTTATATCAAATCCGCCGATGGTAAATACGAAAAATATAAAATTACTCTCCAACTGTGCAATGTTTTAAATTTCTTTTAAAGCTATCTTATTAGCACAGAAAGGAGATTTCTATATGACAGAAAGACTTGAGCTTTACAGATGTGAAATCTGCGGCAACCTTGTTCAGGTTATTCTTTCCGGTGAAGGCGAGCTTGTCTGCTGTGGTCAGCCGATGCAGCTTGTAAAAGGAAAAACTCAGGAAGAAATGATTACCGAAAAGCATGTTCCTGTATTCATAGTAAATGAAAACGGTCAGGATATTGTTCAGGTCGGAACAGTACTTCATCCGATGAATGATGACCACTACATAATGTTTATTGAAACGATTTCCGAGGATAAAAATCATCTTCAGCTTCAATATTTGCATCCGGGCGAGGAGGCAAAAATGATTTTAGAAAAGAAAATCGGAAAAACATTAGCATACGAATTTTGTAATTTACACGGTTTATGGGAGGGCGAAAGTGATTAGTGAAAAAATTGAAAACATACTTAATGAGCAAATTAATAAAGAATTTTATTCAGCTTATTTGTACCTTGCTATTTCTGCACATTTTGATGAAATGGGTCTTAAGGGTTTTTCTAACTGGACACGGGTTCAGGCACGCGAAGAGGTAGATCACGGTATGATTTTATTTGATTACATAATAGAGCGTCAGGGCAAGGTTAATTTAAGACAGATTGACACGCCTGACACGCAATTCGGCTCTGTTATTGAAGTTTTTGAAAAAATCTTTGCACACGAAAAATACGTTACGGACAGTATAAATTGCGTTGCAAATATGACGGATGAAGAGTGTGATCTTGCAACCAGATATTTTATCAACTGGTACATCTCAGAACAGGTTGAAGAAGAAGCCAATGTTGATGATGTAATTAAAAAACTCAAAATGTTCGGGGATGAAAAAGCCGCTCTATACCATCTTGATAAGGAGCTTGCGGGAAGAACATACAAACCTCACAGTTACGAAAAGTAATTGGCTTATAAATATCAAAAAGCGCTTTTAATCCGTTACAGGCAGGAGAGTAAAAACTTACTTTCCTGCTCTTTGTATTATCTTTACAAATTGCGCATAGTATGTATAAATTATATAATATTGACGGATATCAAATTTAATAGCATATGAGCAGGGATTTTAGATACAAGGATTATGTAAATAAATTACGATTTAAACTCGCCGGGGCAGTTTGCCCTGTAGGTTTGGACGAGTATTGGGAGAAACTCATTAAAACGTATGTATATGACAGCGCATTGGCAGCAGCCAAGTCTCTTTATGCAAATCCGGAGGTCTCCCCTGAAGCATGCGAAATAATCACAAGGACAATTGGTGAGTGGACTGTTTGTAAAATAGCTGATATTATTAACGGCGAGGTGCCGGAGTGTTTTTTTGATACGATTATTAATAAAATAAACTCAGGAATTTACGATTATTTGCTTGATGAAAATAAGATTGAGCCTCTGACTGAGGAAAGTTTAGAAAATCCTGAAAGGATTAAAAAACTTAAAGATATTGTTCAAAATATTTACAGAGAGACTCTTGCGCAGATATATTCCGACAGAGGGATAGACAAGGATGTTTACACTCTTGCGCTTTCCCAGTCATTTTATTCAGAGCAGCAAAATCAAAAAGAAGATCCAGATAAAGATACACAGGAGAAAAATTTAAAAACCGATAAATTTGTCAGCGCGCCCAAACACCTGTCAGAGATTTCTAAAATAAAAAAATACCTTAAAAATAATCCTTGCAGAGTATTATTGCTCTTTGTGTTTATTGTTGCGATTTTATTTCTGTCTTTAGTTTATTTTGGAATAATACCTGTGACAAAAGAAGATTTACCGGCTGCATTAATCATATTGTTTTTAGGTATGACGATTTATATAATTGACATAATCATAGAAGCTGACCTATTTGACAGAATTGAGCAAAATGCAAAATTATCTGAAAGCAGCGAACAAGCGAAGAATTCTAAGTTTTTAAACAGCCCTAACGGAATGTATGAGCGGCTTGGTGTTGATGTACTATCTATCAGATTAGGCACAGGTTTATTGAATTATGCAGATCCGGAGTGCGATAACGTTATGCTTCCTCTGATTTCCAAAGTAAGGGAAGAATTGACGGATGAACTGGGGTATATTATCCCGAAAGTCAGATGCCTGGATGATAAGGACCTAAAGCCTGATGAATTCCGCATTTATGTGCGCGGGGTTATGAGAGATAAATTTTTTGTCGGCAAAAATACAAAAAATGAGGAGATTTCAACACTTCTTCGGCAACACTTAAGAGAATGCTGTATTAAAAACGTAAAGGATATATTGACAAGAACTGATGTTATAAAACTTATGGAAATTGTAAGTTCGCAGGATCCGACCCTTGTAAATGACCTGCTTCCATCAAGAATATCCGCAGTTGATTTACGCAGGATACTTGTATCATTAATAAGAGAAGAAATTTCTGTTAAGGATACTATTCTTATATTTGAAAGACTTTGTGATTATGCAAGATTTAATACTCAGCCTCACGTTCTTGTTGAAAGTCTTAGAGTGGCGATGTCCGTACAAATATGTGATAAGTATTCCATAAAAACGGACAATGGTATGATTTTATATGCAGTAACACTAAACAGTGAACTTGAAAAAATACTTACAGAAGCTGTACAATATACAGAATTCGGCACAATAATTAAACTTCCGCCGGAACAGATTGAACAGTTAATTATGGATGTCAACAAAACTATATCGGGCTTGAATGAATATAAGGATGATGTTGTTCTTCTTATGCAACCACAAATTCGTAAACCATTGTTCGGCTTGCTTTCTGAATATATTGACAATATTAAAATTATGTCGTACTCCGAACTTTTGCCTGCAGTCGAAATGAAAGTAGAAATACTGGCTGAAATTTAATTATTGCGAATTTGTAATGAATTTGTATAAAATGTAAAAATATCTTAGGATATAAGTATTATGGATAGCGCTAAAATAATAGTAGTTGATGATGAAAAAATGGTTACCTCGGCATTCAGAACGCTTTTTGCGGTTGAAGGCATAAAAGGCGGCGCATTTTTTAATTCACCGAAAGAAGCTCTTGAATTTATGCGGACTGAAGCCCCTGATTTAATAATTTCAGACTTTTTAATGCCTGATATGAACGGACTTGAGTTTTTGAGAGAGGCAAAAAAACTTTATCCCGAAACCAGCATGATACTTTTGACGGGTTATGCTGACAAAGAAAATGCCATTAAGGCGATTAACGAAATCGGGCTTTACAAATATATTGAAAAACCCT
>CALVAS010000069.1 GCA_944325585.1 Candidatus Gastranaerophilales bacterium | reverse complement strand
ATATAATGAAGCCTGTATAAAAGTTTTTGACATGCTGAGGCTTTTGTCACGCGGCTCCGCACGCTATGAAGACATTATTGAGCTTTTTAATACAGAAGACAACACGCCAAATTCAGCGGCTCCGGTTGTTTTAAACAAATATTTAAACACTCTTAAAATTTTCGGAATAAACATTTCAAAAACAAAAAATATTTATCATCTTCAGAATTCATTTTTTTCATTGAATTTAGACAAAGATGAAATAAGCATGCTTCAACTTTTGAAAAGTTCCGGCGCAATACTTACATCAAAAAAACAAAAAGAACAATTTGACAGTTTCATAAACGACATTGAAATGAGACTTACAAATATTTCAAAAGAATATTTGAACGACGCAAATGATGAAACGAATTTGTTAAGAAGCGAATATTTTTTAAAGTACAGAGATTTGATTGCGCAATGTGAAACTTATTGTTTTGAAAATCAAAAACTTGAAGTAAGTTTTTCTTATGAAAACAAAGAATACAAAGTAATTTGCAACCCGCGCGAAATAACTTACATAAACCGCAAAGCGTATCTGTCTGTGTTCAATCATTTAAGCAGACAAATATTTAACGTTCCGGTTGATTCAATAATTTCAATCAAGCAAATGCCGCTGCTTTCAAGCGGAAGCGAAATAGCAGTAACTGTTGTCTACAAAATAAGAAACAATCTGGCTAAAGCCTACAGATTAAAAGAATGGGAATCAACTGACGGAAAAATTGATGAAAACGGCTGGTTAACCATTGTAAATAACAATGAAGATTTTGATGTTTTGATAAAACGCCTGATGCGCTATGACTACAATTGTAAAGTTGTATCGCCAAAAAGTTTCAAAGAACGTATGCTGGCGACAATTGATGACACTTTAAAAAACTACGAATAATAAAAATTTACAAAGCGTTTTTTTTAATTTGTGTATGTAATATTCTTAAACTATGAGCACACAACAACAATATGTACCGCTGCATTTGCACAGCGAATATTCATTACTGGACGGGGCGATAAGGGTTAAACAGCTTTGCGAATTTGCAAAAGAAAACAACATGCCGGCCGTTGCAATAACCGACCACGGAGTTATGTATTCGGCAATTGAGTTTTACAGAACAGCCAAAGAAATCGGTGTAAAATCAATTATCGGCTGTGAATTTTATGTCCATGACGGCGACATTCACGAAAAAAATGCCACACACAACCCTCTTTATCACCTTGTGTTGCTTGCAAAAGACAAAGACGGATACATGAACCTTGTAAAACTTGTATCAATTGCTCATTGTGAAGGCATGTATTATAAGCCCCGAATCAATTTTGAACTTCTTCAAAAATATTCAAAAGGTTTGATTTGCTGTTCTGCCTGCCTTGGCGGAGAAGTTTTGCAAAACCTTCTTAAAAAAGATTACGAAGGTGCAAAGGCATGCGCTAAAAAATATCAGGATTTGTTTGGTGAAGATTATTACATAGAACTTCAGGATCACGGACTGGAAGAACAAAAACGCACAAACCCTGACTTAATCAAAATTGCAAAAGAACTCGGTATCAAAATGGTCATTACAAATGACTCACACTATTTGAAAAAAGAGGATGCCGACTGGCATGATACACTTTTATGCCTGCAGACAAACTCACTGAAACATGAAGAAAACCGTTTTCATTTTCCGAACAACGAATTTTATGTAAAAACAGCAGAAGAATTAAGAGATGCATTCAAATGGATGGACAGAGAAACTTTTGATGAATGCATACAAAATACTGTTGATATTGCAGAAAAATGCCATCTTATTCTGGAAATGGGCAAAAGTCCTCTCCCGCATTACGAAGTTCCGGCAGGATATACTGTTGAAAGTTATCTGGATTATATAGTTCATCAAGGCTTAAAAGAACGTTACGGCGAGATTCCAAAGGAAATTGAAGAACGTGTAAGATATGAACTCGGAATTATTGAACAGATGGGATTCTCCGCATACTTCCTTATCACATGGGATTTTGTCCACTTTGCAAAAACCCACGGAATTCCTGTAGGCCCCGGAAGAGGTTCCGCAGCAGGTTCGGTTGTTGCATACGCACTTAAAATAACTGAACTTGACCCGATAAGACACCATCTGTTGTTTGAAAGATTCTTAAACCCTGAAAGATACTCAATGCCTGATGTCGATATTGACTTTTGCATTGAACGCCGCGGAGAAGTTATTGATTACGTATCAAAGAAATACGGAGAAGATAAAGTCTGCCAGATTATAACCTTCGGTACTTATGCGGCTAAAGCGGCAATGAAAGGTGTTGCAAGAGTTCTGGACATACCGTATGCAAAAAGCAACCAGCTTGCATCACTTATTCCTAATGAACCTAAAACTCATATTGATGATGCTTTGCAGCCCGGCATGGAATTAAAAAAACTTTATGATGAAGATCCTGAAGTTAAAAAACTTGTAGACATGGCAAAAGCGCTTGAAGGGATTAAAAACAACACAGGTACCCACGCTGCAGGTGTAATTATTGCACACAAACCGTTGAATGAAATCGTACCGGTTCAGCCTTCAAAGGACGGAATTATCGTAACAGAATATCCGATGGCGGATCTTGAAAAGCTCGGGCTTTTGAAAATGGACTTCTTAGGCTTAAGAAACCTCACGATGATTCACAAAACCATGAAGCTGATAAAAAAGCGTCAGGGAATCGAATTTGATGTTGACAGAATCCCGCTTGACGACAAACCGACCTATGACATGCTTATTGCAGGCGACACCGACGGCGTATTCCAGCTTGAATCTTCCGGCATGAAAAAGCTCGTAAAAGATTTAAAACCTGATGTATTTGAAGATTTGGGCGCTTTAGTTGCACTGTTCCGCCCGGGCCCGCTGGAATCAGGCATGGTTCAGGACTTTGTTGAACGTAAACACGGACGTCAGGAAATTAAATATGCACACCCGCTTCTTGAACCTGTTCTTAAAGACACATACGGCACAATTGTTTATCAGGAACAAATTATGCAGGTATTCCAGGTGCTTGCTGATTACACCCTCGGTCAAGCCGACATGGTTCGCCGTATGATGGGTAAGAAAAAACTTGATGAGATGGCACAGCAAAAAGGCAAATTTATTGAAGGCGCCGCACGTCATGGTATGAGTTCAAAAGATGCGGCAGCACTTTTCGAACAAATCGAAAAATTCGCCTCATACTGTTTTAACAGATCACACTCTGCGGCTTATGCGTTTGTTGCATACCAGACAGCATACTTGAAATGCCACTATCCTGTTGAATATCTGGCATCACTTCTGACTTCTGTTTCAGGCGATCAGGACAAAACCCAGCTTTATATTGAAGAGGCTCTTAAAAAAGGTATCAAAGTTATGCCGCCCGATATCAACAAATCTTACGCAGAATTCACACCTGACGGAAATGATATCAGATTCGGGCTTGCGTCCATCAAACAGGTCGGAGAAGCTGTTGTTGATGCCATTATTGAAGAACGAGAAAAGAACGGCGAATTTAAATCTATTTACGACTACTGCAAACGCCTTGATGCAAAATGCTGCAACAAAAAGACTCTTGAAGGTCTGATTAAGGCAGGGGCATTCGCAAATATAGAAAAAAGCCGCAAACAATTGATGGATAACATTGATTATATTACGGCAACCGCATCAAAAGAGGCTAAAGCAAAAGAAAGCGGACAGGGAAGCCTCTTTGACCTTCTCGGCGACACTGCAGAGGTTGAAGAAGCCAAATTTAAACTTGCGGGAAGTGATGAAGAGTATGACCAGCGCCAGCTTCAAATTTTTGAAAAAGAATTTTTGGGATTTTACGTAACAAGTCACCCGCTTTCCACAATCCGCGACAAATTGCCGTTTTTAATGACACACAAGATTTCGGAAATTCCGGAACAAAAGAACGACAAAGTTGTAACTATTTGCGGACTTATTACGGCAACAAAACAGATTCCGACCAAAAAAGACCCGACAAAATTCATCAGATTTGTTTCTGTTGAAGATTTGACCGGAAAGGTTGAGGTTATCGCGTTTAATAAACAAATTCAGGACTACGGAAGTTATCTTGAACCTGAACAGCGCGTAATAATTTCAGGCAAAGTAAACCGCCGCAGTGATGAGGAGCCGCCTGTTCTTTTGATTGATACGGTAAAGCCCGTTGATAATTCAAATATATTTACTCTTGAACTAAAAGACGATTTCAAGTTTGAAGAGCTGGTATATTTGAAAAATCTTCTCTGTGAGCACTCCGGTTCCGATCCTTTGATGATAAAAATGCATGATGATATGGGGGATGTAAAAATTCTTACGGCATCAATGTTCTGGGTTAACTCAACCAACTCGCTTGTTGATACTTTGAAACAAAAATTTCCAAACAGACTTGATGTTAATATCAAATCTCTGGATGCTCAAGATGAAAAAAATGAAGTTGCAGCATAAAATTTTATACAAACTTCAAATTGATTTTCAGGAAAAGATAAAAAAATGCTTGCAAAAAAAAAATCAGCATGTATTATAAAAAAGTAACCCGATGCGGGGGTAATTCAGTGGTAGAATGCCTCCTTGCCAAGGAGGATGTCGCGAGTTCGAGCCTCGTCTCCCGCTAATTAAAAGACCGTAGAACTTTAGATCTAACGGTCTTTTAATTTGTTGAGATAGCGGCTTGATGAAGCCTTTTATGCGATTTTCACCCAATATTCTCACGAAATTACTGCATGTAACAATTAAATTACATTTAATTAAACATAACCTGTTTTATACTATACTAATCTTTAATGAAACAGGAA
This sequence comes from Candidatus Gastranaerophilales bacterium, assembly GCA_944325585.1. Lineage (GTDB taxonomy): Bacteria > Cyanobacteriota > Vampirovibrionia > Gastranaerophilales > Gastranaerophilaceae > Scatenecus. The sequence goes on along the minus strand of CALVAS010000069.1, from coordinate 2,793 downwards.
ATCATTGAAAAAATTAATAAATATTTTCTTAAACGAATACCAATTCTTTTGTTTCTTTTTGTTTTAGTGAATTTATTTGCATACTTACCCTCGTTTAATATTTTTATTGATATATTTTCACATTTTAAACTGCAATATTTTTTTATTAGTATAATTTTCTTACTTTTTTCAATTTATTTGACTTTTATAAATAAAAAACTTCTAATCTGCACAATTATTTCGTTAATTACGATTGCTGTTAATCTAATAGGCATTTATCCGCAATATATCCCATTTGAGCCGTCAAGCAGCAATGCGGCATCTATAAAGCTCGGTGTTTTTAATGTGCTGACCTCCAACTCTCAATATCCGCTTTTAATTAAGGAAATTGAAGAGCAGCAGCCAGATATTATTATATTGCAGGAAACCGACAATATCTGGCTGAATAATATTAAACAACTTAAAAACGAGTATCCGTATTATATTGAACACCCACGAGATGACAATTTCGGAACTACGCTTTATTCAAAGATTCCGCTTAAATCAACAGAGGTCGAAAAGTGGACAAATTTGGAAATACCGGTAGTAAAGGTATGTTTCAAACTTAACAATAATGAAATTGTATTATATGGAATCCACACCCTTCCGCCAACAGGTCATGAGTATATCTCTATACGAAATGAAATGTTAAAAAAGATTCAGGGACTTGCACATAGCAATAACAAGAATTTAATTATTGCAGGAGACTTAAACACAAGCGCATTTTCATATGCATTTACAAAATATATTAATTCAACAAAACTAACTGACGCACAATTGCAGAATAAAATATTTAAGGGAACATGGAATGCCAAACATCCGTTTTTTATGCGAATATCCCTTGATCATGTGCTTTATTCCGAATTTTTGGAAAGTTCTGAATTCAGAATCGGAAACTCCTTCGGCAGCGACCACTTACCGGTTTTTGTAAATATTTCAACAAAAGAATAAAAATATAGTTTGGAATTTAGCAAAAAAATTTTTCACAGGTTTTATACTACTAAAAAGGCGGTAAAAATGAAAATTCAAAACAACACACAAAACACATCCTTCGGTCAATTATATGTAACATCAACCGAGGCACAAAAATTATTAAGAAAAGCAGATAGGGCAATCAAGGCATCAAACGCAACATTCGTAAACGTAAATATACCGGAAGGCCACAAAAGACCGCTCTGGTCAGTTTTGTCCGAACAGATTCATCAAAGACAACAAAACAATCCCAACAACATAATTATTGAACTTGCAAACAAGGCAAAACAAATTTTATCGGTTAGAACACTTGACAGACAAGGTTTTACAGTAAGCAAATACGAAGTTAACCCGCTTCCGCAATACGGAAGTCATAATGATATTTTCCCGACGGACGATCTCTACAAAAGATACTATCACAGCTTTGATTCAAAACTTTACGGGCGCTCAGATTTGTATGATGTTTTGGATCGCGCGGAATATGAAGTCGACATGCTTCATCAAAAACAGCTCTCTGAAATGGGTGATATAAAAATCAGTCTGAAGGAAGGCGCAAAAAATAACCGCAAAGAAAGACAAGCAGGCGTTATTCTGAACCCTAAAAGAATTGAAAAGGCAAGAAGAAAAATCATTCTTCATGTTCAAAGACCTTTTGAAGACCTAAAAACAATGCTTAGTTTAGAACCACAAAACATTAAATTGGAAGCTAAAAATAAAGAAAAATTGCCAAGAAAAAAGAAAAAAATATTGAATAAACTTTCTTAATTTTTAATTATACAATTTTGCATAGATAAATTTTGCCGTTTTTCGGAAAAACATTATACTGTTGTCATGAATTTTATAGTAATCAAAGATGACCTGAAAAAACAGTATTATGTTTTAAAAACGCCTTTTTTGCCGGAATTTTATTCAATAATAAAAAGGCAGAACAGCAACCGGTATAAACTTAAAGTTTTCGAAAATAATTACGCGCAGAGAATTCTAAAAATTTTCTATGTAAAATATCTTCTTTCCAACAAATATAAATACAGGCGGAAATTATTAAATGATTTTTTAAGCGGAAACGAGTAAATTACCATTTTTTAAATATAAAAAACACCGCAAGAATTATAAAAAAGAATCCGACAAGATAGTTCCATCTAAACTCTTCTTTTAAATAAAGAATTGAAAAAACACTAAAAACAATCAGTGTAATAACTTCCTGCATGGTTTTCAACTGCGCTGCAGAGAAAAATTCATGCCCTATTCTGTTTGCCGGAACCTGAAAACAATATTCAAAAAATGCAATACCCCAGCTTACCAGAATAACCAGCAAAATCGGCGCAGACTTGAATTTCAAATGTCCGTACCATGCAAATGTCATGAAAATATTAGAAATTGTTAAAAGTAAAATCGGAGTGAATTGTTTCAGCATAAATAATATTTTTTCCTTATTTTAACAAGATAATTATACAGCAAAGAAAAACGCTTGACAGTTATTTATTTTCTTAATAGAATAAAACATGTACCCGCCGACTTGGCTCAATGGTAGAGCAACGGTTTTGTAAACCGTAGGTTGTAGGTTCGATTCCTATAGTCGGCATTTTTTCTGAAAATTAAATAGCCTGATAGTTTTTGAGCCTTTGTGGCAAGGACTCCGCGAAGTCAATTAAGTATTGATGGAGTGGAGGTGGGTAGCAAAACTCACCTTGGTATATTGTTCAAAAACAATCAAACCGAAAATTTGAGCCTTTGTGGCGCAGGGGTAGCGCACTCCCTTGGTAAGGGAGAGGCCACGGGTTCAAATCCCGTCAAAGGCAATTT
>CALVAS010000068.1 GCA_944325585.1 Candidatus Gastranaerophilales bacterium | reverse complement strand
TATTTTAAATTAAACAAGAATACTTTTTGCTCAATATATAGGCGCCCAATTAAATTTTAAACTATCATAGCAAGGGGCGCCTTTTTCTTTTGCTTTTTTTTTTCACTGTTGGCAATGCTATTTCCTTATGGCAGGTTCAAATCTTCAAAGACACAGCATCCTCTAAATTAAATTTCGTTTGACCATTTTTTAGGATCAAATCTTAAATCCTTAACATTCAGTTTTAACGATTCAAAATACGGTTTCAATTTTACAAGAAGCTGTGTCTTTTTTAACATAAGTTCCTGCGCAACAATCCCGTTTTCACACGCAATTACCATAACCCCGTCCCCGACCATTGAATACGGACGGGATTTCTGTGCAAATTTTGCACCCGCAGCTTTCCCCCAGAAACGGTATAAATTATTCCTCGTTATTGCTTTCCGGATTTCTTTTTTCTCAAGCATTTTTTCAATTATACTGTCTGTCCCGACAAAATCAGTGTAAAGAATTTTTTTCATTTGACCTATCCGGTTTTTGTTTCCCCTGTTTTTTATGATATTATATAAAAATGGAATGCGTTCAATTAAATGATATCATAAAGTCCTCAAAAAACATACTCATCATTTCGCATTTGAATCCGGACGGCGATACTCTCGGTTCAATTTGTGCAATGTCCGAGGTTATAAGAGAAAATTTTCATAAAGAATGCGAACTTTTATGCGTCTCAAAGGTTCCAAAAACATATGAATTTCTCCCGAATGTTTCAAAAATTAAAACTCTTGAGGATGTTGATGTTTCCCGCGAGTACGATCTTGTTATAAATGTTGATGTGGCAGCAATTGACAGAATCGGGGAGGCGAAAGTGCTCTTTGATAAGGCCAAATTCACTGTCAATCTTGACCATCACAAAACAAACAGAGGGTATGCGGATTTAAATATAATTAATCCCGAGGCAAGTTCGACCGGAGAACTTCTGGCGGGTATATTCAAAAAAATCGGCTGGAAAGTTTCATATGAAACAGCGGTTTGTTTATATACGGCGATTTTAACTGACACAGGTTCATTCAGATTTGACAATACAACGTCGGATTCGCTAAAGGCTGCGGCTGATATGGTTAAAGCAGGAGTTAAGCCCGCTGAAATTTACAAAAAAGTTTACGAGTCGTCATCAAAAAATCATGTTTTATTTCAGGCTTACTGTGTATCGAAAGCCGAATTTTGCGAAAATGATAAAATTGTTTACACGACAGTGTATAAAAAAGATATTGAAAAATTCAATGCCCCAGAGGATTGTACAGAGGGGTTGACGGAAAAACTCCGTGCAATTGTGACAACTGAAGTTGCGTTTGTGGTGAGACAAATAAATTCTTCAACAAGCAAGGTTTCTATGAGAAGCAAAAATGTTGATGTTGCGGAGATTTGCGGAGTATTCGGCGGCGGCGGACACAGACTTGCTGCAGGGTGTATGATTAAGGGAACGGTGGAAGAATCCATAAAGAAAATTCTGGAAGAATTGAGGAAAAGAGAGATTTGAAAATGTCTTTAAAACCTTTTATAAGAGGTGTAAAACGTTTAATAATTTCCGTAATAAAGAATGATTTTTTCGGTATGGCTGCCGAAATGGGTTTTATGCTGGTTATCGGAATTTTTCCTTTTATGCTTTTTCTGATGGCTGTTTTCGGCTGGATGGGAAACAAATCTTATATGGATCCTGTGTTAATATTTTTGTCAACAATAATGCCTGAACAGTCTATGGATTTAATATTGACGGTTTTATCCGAGGTAATGATTTTTTCTGAGGGAAAACTGATGGCTGCAATCGGAATTATTGTGACTTTATTTTTGTCGACAAACGCGGTTGCTGTTGTATTGAAAGGTTTGAACAGAGCATACAAGGTTGAGGAAACAAGAAACTTTTTATACACAAGACTGCTTTCGTTAATAATGGTTTTTGTGAACACAATGATTTTGTTTTTGACGATAAACCTTATTATTTTCGGTAAAGTCATCATAAATTATCTTGTAAATCATCTTCATATTTCGCAGGGTATCGGAATAATGTTCTTGACAATCCGCTGGCCGATTGCGTTCTTGGCATTGTATGTAATGGCATTTTTAATCTATTATATTCTTCCGGATTTACGTGGAAACGAAAAGTTCAAACGGGCAAGTGCGCTGCCGGGAACATTCTTTTTCTGTTCTTTCTGGCTTCTGGGTTCATGGGGATTTTCAATATATGTAAACAACCTTAGAACTTACAATATGGTTTACGGAACAATCGGAGCATTTGCCGTATTAATGGTTTGGCTTTATTATACTTCTCTTTTAATTCTTATAGGCGGAGAGATTAATTCGCAGGTTTACAACAGACTGTCTGCAAAAGCCGATGAAATTAAAGCAGATTTTGCAAAACTTAAAAAGCCCGAAACTTATTTTTATATTTTAAAGGAGCCTGCGCGTTGCTCGCGCAGGCTCCTTTAGTCAAAATTTTTAAACTAAATTTTATGCGTAATCAATGCGTAAATATCGTTAAACACGACAAATATCATCAATGCTATCAGAAACATAAAACCGGCGGTTCCGATTTTATCAATAGTTTCTTCATCCAGCGGGCGGCCTCTCAATTTTTCGATTATCAGGAACAGAACGTGTCCGCCGTCAAGTGCCGGAATCGGCAGGAAGTTTACAATCGCCAGATCAAGAGAGATAAGTGCTGTTAAAAGAAGTCCGGGAAAAATTCCTTCATTCTGAATTGTGTCGCCGCCGAGTTTTGTAATCAAAATTACGCCATGCAAATCATTCAAAGGTACTTTGCCCGTAAATATTTGTTTTAGTCCGTAAAGAAGCATATAGGTGTTATCATAAAGATATTTTCCGCTGCCTTTAACGATTGATTTAAAGTCTTTTGTCGGAATAATGATTTCCTGAGGATTATATTCAACTCCGATAAGACCCTCTTTGCTTGAAAAAATCGGTTTTAATTTAATCATTTCCCCGTTTCTTTCAACTGTCATATTAATCGGATGTGCGTTATCCGAAATTGCATATGCAACGTCTTTTAAAGTTGTTTTGCCGTCGGAAAGAAAATATTTTTTGCCTTCAATCTCGTCACGCAGTTTTTTTTGCGCGTCGTTTAAAGAAATCTGATTGTCTTTATATTTTTCAATTCCGATAAGCTGGTCTTTGTTTAACAAAACTTCGGGTTCATTTTCGATTGCCGGAACCTTAATCATCACATCTTCCGGAATAATTTCATCCTGCTTGAAGGTAGGGTTGATTTTTTCTAGTTTTTCCAAATTTTCGTTTATGTAATTTTCATCTGCTTTCCCGTCGAATTTTTTACTGAATTGTGCAAATGCAATAAGTCCGTAAGGAGAATTGATTTTTGAACCGTTAATCTCAACGATTCTGTCTCCTGCTTCAAGACCTGACTGCCAGACGGAAGCTGATTTTTCCGCAGCGATTTTTTTAACAATAACATTGTATTTTCCGCTCGGTAATTGTCCCCATAATGCAGCCGTTAAAAACACAAGTACAAACGCGCAGACAATATTTGCAAAAACACCTGCTGAGACAACAACCAGTCTTTGGTAAACCGGTCTGTTCATAAATCTGTCGGGAGAATCTGCCGGAAGCACTTCATCTTTTTCATCATCAGGAAACGCTACATAACCGCCCAGAAGAAATGCGTGTACAAGAACCGTTACATCTCCGATTTTCTTTTCCCAGAGCGTCGGGCCTATCGGAAGTCCGAAACCGAATTTTGCCACCTTCATTTTGAACATTTTTGCAGCAAGAAAATGACCTGCTTCGTGAACCAATATCAGTACACTTAAAAGAAGTATCATTATTATTATTGACATATTTCCCCTTTACAAATTAAAAAAGTCTCTCTAATCAGCAAAAATATTTTACCACAAAAATAATTATATTTTATTGCCTGCGGTGTTTTTAAAGGTTTAAAAATAAATTCGGCAGAAATTGTTTAAAATCTCTGCCGAATTATTTTATTAATTTATTTAAATCCGATTACAAAAGTTCCTTCAGATAATTCGGCAGCGCAAATCTTGCAAGATGGTAATCTTTGTTATAAATCTTGCAGGTTTTTGTAATCTCTTCACATCTTTCATCATCAATATACGAAAGCGGTTTAACGGTTTCGGAGCAGAAAGCCCACGCCCAGTATCCGCCCGGATATGTCGGAATGTTTGAGGTGTAAGTTGAACATATAGGAAATACTTTTTTCAGTAAATCATACATCTTTTTAACGGATTCTTTCTGCGCAAAAGGCGATTCGGATTGAGCAACCATTATACCGCCTTCTTTTAAAGAATTTTTTACGTTTGTGTAAAATTCTGCCGTGAACAAACCTTCTCCGGGGCCTATCGGATCTGTTGAATCAATAAGAATAATATCATATTCGTTCTTTTTGTCTTTTATAAATTCAATTGCATCCTCAACACGGATTTCCACTCTCGGGTCGGAAAGCCCGCATGAAATTGTCGGTAAAAATTCTTTGCAAGCCTCAATTACCATTCCGTCAATCTCGCAAAGTACGACTTTTTTAACGGTTTTATGTTTCAAAACTTCTCTGACCGTTCCGCCGTCGCCTCCGCCGATAACAAGCACTGATTCCGGGTTTTTATGATTCATCATCGGAATATGCGCTATCATTTCATGATAATGAAATTCGTCGCCTTCCGTTGTCATCATCAAATCGTCCAGTGTCAAAACGCGTCCGAGCGCACTGTCGCTTTCAAAAACTTCTACTTTTTGAAACTCAGACTGCTTTGAATACAAAACTTTTCCGGCTTTGATTGCAAGCCCGAAGCCCGAGGGTGTAATTTCATGATAATATCCGTTTTCTATACCGTTTTTCATTTGTTCTCTCCTTTTTGTCTATTTAATTCCGCCTAAAATGTGCAGATGCAGGTGAAAAACTTCCTGTCCTGCTTCTTTTCCTGTGTTAATAAGGGTTTTATAAGATTTTAAACCGATTTTTTTTGTTGTTTCTTTTACGGCTGACAAAAGTTCTCCCATCAGTTCTTTGTCCTCAAGTTCATTCAATGATTCCACATGAACTCTGGGAACTACCAGAAGATGAACCGGTGCTTTCGGATTTATATCCTTAAAAACAACAACATGTTCGTTTTCATAAACAAATTCCGTGTTAAAATCCCCGTTAATTATCTTGCAAAAAATACAATTATTATCCATATTTCACCTCATATATCAGTTAAGTTTACAATATGAATTTGAAAAAATCAATGTTATTAAATTAATGTAACTATTAAATGTAACTAATTTGCCCTGAAAATATTTACGGGGTAAAATATTATAAATAGTGGGAGGAAAAATGCCGAAGTTAGCCAGAGAGTACAATTATCGCGACTATTACCAAAAACATTATGCAAGCGTTCAGGAATTGCCCCGCCGTACATATATTAACAACCACGGCACAAAAACAGTAAGACCTGCCGAACCCAAATATGTAAAACCAAAAAGTAAAAAAGTTCAAAGAAACAACACAATTCACAGAATCATTTCGGTATTATTTTTGACGGCTGTTGCTGCATTTGTTTTTCCGATAACATACAACCGCGTAATAAAATCATTTTTCCACAAATCCCCTTATCCGGCCATAAAAGCGGATTATCAGAAAATTTTAAACCCTACTTTAAGTTATCTTCATAACGATTTATTTCTGGATACTTATTTTTTGAAGGGTGCCGAAACAAAAAATCCGCAGATGCTTACATTGACAGAAAATCAAAGGCTTACGGGGCTTGAAAATTCCTTAAGGAATCTGGCATCTCTTTATCCGTCGATTGAGCCGTCTCTTTATGTTTGGGATTATGAAACCGGAAATTATGCCGGAATTGATTCCGACAAACTTTATTCCGCGGCAAGTATTATAAAAATTCCCGTTTTAATCCAGCTTTTCCGCTCGATTGAAGCAGGACAGCTGACAATTTACGATACAATGACTCTGACCGATTATTATCGTGCCGAAGGTTCCGGAAGTCTCCAGTTTAAAGCGGAAAATTCTGTTTGGACAATGGACGATCTGGCAAGAGTAATGATAACGGAATCCGACAATTCCGCTACGAATATGATTATGGCAAAATTGGGTTCAATGACAGACATCAATTCCGGAATCAGACAGTGGGGATTGAGTAAAACCCGTGTAAATACATGGCTTCCGGATATGGGCGGAACAAATTTTACAACGGCGGAAGATCTGGCAAGAATGCTTTACAATCTTGATAACCCGAACTTTTTGTCCGTAAGTTCGAGAGAAAAAATATTTGATTATATGGGACATGTGCATAATGACAGACTGATTCCGGCAGGATTGGGCCCAGGTGCTGTGTTTATACACAAAACCGGCGATATCGGTAAAATGCTTGGTGACGCAGGTATCGTATATACGCCAAACGGCAAAAAATATATCGTTGCAATTCTTGTAAACCGTCCTTACAATTCGCCTTTAGGAAAAGATTTTATTGTAAAAGCCTCTGAAATCATTTATAATACAATGGCGAGATAAACTATGTTAAAAGATTTGCTGGACTCAAAAAAATGTTTCAAACTTGTTTGCGGAGCCGGAAATGAGGATCCTTTACAGGTTGAAAAACTGACGGCATTGTATGCAAAAGCAGGATGCCGTTTTTTTGACGTTAACGCCTCTTTGGATATTGTAAGTGCGGCAAAAAGAGGATTGGAATTTGCGGGGGTTGATGACGGATACATTTGCGTAAGTGTCGGGATCAATGGTGATCCTCATGTCAGCAAGGCTGAAATTGATTATACAAAATGTATAGGGTGCGGTCAGTGTGATGAAATTTGTCCGCAAAGAGCAATTAAATATCACAAGGTTAAAAAAGCAAAATGTATAGGGTGCGGAAGATGTCTTAAAATTTGTCCCAAAGGTGCAATTTCATATATTTCAGAGCCGAAAGAGTTATCAGAGGTGCTTCCGCCGCTGATTAATGCGGGTATTGATTGTATAGAGCTGCATGCAATCGGTGATAATGTTGAGGAAATTGACAGCAATTGGGATTACATAAAGAATAATTTTGACGGGATGCTGAGTATTTGTACGAGCCGTGGCGAGTTAAGCGACAGGGGGCTTGTTGAGCGGATAAAACGTATGATATCTGGTCTGGCGCCGTACCGTGTAATTGTTCAGGCGGACGGATTTCCGATGAGCGGGGGCAGAGACGATTATAAAACAACTTTGCAGGCTGTTGCAACGGCAGAAATTGTTCAAAATGAAAAATTCCCTGTATATATAATGCTTTCCGGCGGAACAAATTCAAAGACTGCAGAACTTGCAAATATGTGCGGTATAAATTATCATGGCATTGCAATCGGTTCAGACGCAAGAGAAAGTGTGAGAAAATATGTCGATTGTGAAGATTTTTTGACAAACAAGACCTTGTTTGACAGCGCATTAAGCCTTGCAAAAGCACTGGTCGAATCGGTTTAAATTTTCAATCTTGTAAAATTAAAGAAAATTTGGTAAAATAAAGTTGAGAAAATAAGAATAGCAAAGGAGCTTAGAAACGTGAAAAGGCAGACTATGATTGGATTTACGGGGGGGGGGGGCAACCCGCAATAATGC
>CALVAS010000067.1 GCA_944325585.1 Candidatus Gastranaerophilales bacterium | reverse complement strand
CAGAATTTTAGAAGACACAGTAGAAAACCATTCTGATGAAGAAGTTAGAGATAATGCCCGTTCTATAAAAGCATTAATGGCACTTTCATAGAACATTATGGGAAAATATAAATTTGCCGATTTTATATATAGATAATAAAAGAGCCTTTATAAGGCTCTTTTTATATTGTTTTTTCAATATTAATTAAAGAAAAATCCGTCTGCTTTCATCCTGTCAATGACTTCCTGTAACTTTTCGTCGCTGCATACAAATGAAAGTCTGAAAAAGCCTTCGCCGTATTTGCCGAAAGCATTTCCCGGAACTAAAACAACGCCTGATTTGGTCAGAAGATCTTCGCAAAAATCAACTGCGTTTTTGTATCTTGGCGGAATCGGAAGCCAGAGATAAAATGTTGTATGCGGAATTTTGGTTTCATCAATTGGCCAGCCGAGTTCTTTTAAGCCTTTAACGACAATTTCCTGTTTATGTTTAAATCCTTTATTCATTTTGTCAATATATTCATCGCCTTCTTCTGAGTTCAAAACGGCTGCAGCGGCCTTTTGAAGAGGTTTGAAAATCCCGTTGTCAATTGTAGATTTGACTTTGCCGAATCTTTGAACAATATCCGCATTTCCGCAAATCCATCCCAAACGCCAGCCTGTCATTGCATATGGTTTTGAGAAAGAGAAGAATTCGACTGCAATGTCTTTTGCTCCCTCCAGTTCAAAAATACTGAAAGGTTTTTCATCTTCTGCGTAGTACAAATCGGAATATGCAGCGTCTGAAATAAGAAGAATTTGATGTTTTTTACAAAAATCAATGACTGATTGTAAATATTCTCTTGTTGCAGTAACACCGAGCGGATTGTTCGGATAGTTTACAATAAGTGCTTTGATTTTTGCCGGATTGTAGCCGTCTTTTGCAACCTGCGTCAAAAGCTCTTCCATATCAGGCATATAATTGTTTTCGGCAACGAGCGGAACCGAATATGCATGGCCGCCTGAGCATTTAATAAATTCAAAATATGACGCATACCCCGGATCAGGAACAAGAATAATATCTTTCTCTTTTTCTTCATGTTTTGGATTGATGAGTGCCCTCATCATATTTGCAATCCCCTCTTTTGAGCCGATAAGTGAAAATATTTCCGTATTCGGATCCATTTCAACTCCGAATCTGGTTTTCATTCTTTGAGCAACCGCTTTTCTAAAGTAATCTTCCCCTTTGGGAACTGAATAGGTATGAATTCCCTCTTCATCAAGAACTTCTTTAAGTTTGTTTATTACAAATTCCGGAGGAGCCGCTGTCGGCGCACCCATTGATAATGAAATCGGTGCTCTGTTTCTGGCAGTCAATTCCGGGGTAAGTTTTGTCTGCTTTTCTTTAATTCTAAACATTATATATGTGTCTAATGTCATAACATGTTCATTAAACAGTTTTTCTTCCAGCGTACTCATTCTCACATATCCTCCAGTTTGCATAATCTTACAAACGAAGTTTAACACACACAGACTTGCGTTGCAATGTTTCAATAATTTACCAGTATTTGATTTTCCAGCCGTCTGTTGCAATCTTTGCAGCACAGCAAAGTCCGCTTGACTCTGTATAATTCTTTACATTATTTATTATATCATTTTGCGGTTTGTCAGGCAATCATTTTCATAGGCCCTTCAAGAGAAGCTGTTACGAATTGTTTTGTATATGGAGTTTCCTGTCTCAACATCTCCTCTGGCGTGCCTTCAAAAACTATTTTGCCGTCATAAAGCATAATTACTCTGTCTGCAGTTCTTGTAATTGTTGACATCTGGTGAGTAACAACAATTGATGCGGCTTTTGTTTCTTCTTTAAGCCTTACAATGTAATCTTCAATCAGCGTTGATGAAATCGGGTCAAGTCCTGATGTCGGCTCATCATATAGAATTGATTTCGGTTCGGTGACGATTGCGCGGGCAAAACTTACCCTTTTTTGCATACCGCCTGAAAGTTCCGACGGAAATTTGTCCTCAATTCCCTTCAATCCGACAAGTTCAAGTTTTTGTCTGACGATTTCCTTTAAATCTTTTTCTTTGAATTTCTTCCGCAAATCTTTCCGTTCTCTGAGCGCAAAAGAAATGTTATCCGCAACGTTCAGAGAGTCAAACAGTGCCGAATATTGAAAAACCATTGCAATATCACCTTCAGACGTGATAATTTCTCCGCTGTCAGGTGTCAAAAGCCCGCAAATCAGTTTTAATACGGTACTTTTTCCTGAGCCGCTGAACCCTACAACTGCAAGAGTTTCGCTGTCGTTAACTTTAAATGAAATGTCGTTAATGACTTTATTTTCGCCGAATGTTTTTACCAAATTTTTAACTTCAATACTCATAATTTATCCTGCCTGATTAAAAGAAAAATATTACCGCAAAAATCATATCCCAAACAACAATTGCAACGAAAGACCAGACAACGGCCTTTGTTGTCGCAAGACCGACGCCTTTTGCGCCGCCGGAGGCATAATATCCGCAGACACAGCTTATAAGAGCTATTGTTCCGCCGAATACCACTCCTTTTAAGAGGCTTACGCCTAAATCTTTCATATAAACCCCGTGCCATGCCGAATCAAAGTAGGCTCTGAATCCGAGATCCGTTGTCATTGCAGTTGTCAAAGCTCCCGCAAGAACGCCCACAACTGATGCTATTATTACAATAACCGGCATCATTAAGATTCCTGACAAAATCCGCGGAACAAATAAATATTCAACCGGATTAACTTTTAAAACTTTTATTGCATCAATTTGTTCTGTAACCCGCATTGTCGCAAGTTCTGAGGCAAAAGAGGAGCCTATCATGGAGATTATTGCAAATCCTGACATTATAGAGCCAACTTCGCGTACAATCAGCATTGTCATCAATAGTCCGACAAAATGTCCCCCGCCCTGTTTTACCATTTCATTTGCAACCTGTGAGGCTACAATAATTGATGTCATCCCGACAATTGACAAAGTTATCGGAAGAGAGCTTATTCCGAAACGGTCACATTGTTCAACAAGTTCTTTTTTATCAATTTTGGAAGTAAATAGAGCCTTAAAAAATTGCAGACCTTTAATTGTGATTTTGCCAAGGGTATCCAAAAAATCTTCACAAAGATTTGCGATACCCGAAAAGATTTTGTATGTTGCAGATTGTTTAAGATATTTTTGAATGGCTCCCATTGCCTTATTATATCTGAAAAACAACTGTAAAGTCAATTTATTTAAAAACTTCCTTTTCTTAAGGTTTTGTGCTATTCTTAGACTATGATTGAACTGTTAATTTTGTTTGTTTTGACAAAACGCGATTTTACTATGTACGCAATTCACAAAGCGATTCAGAATGACTTTGCGCCATATACATCACCGAGTTTTGGAGCCATAAAACCAGCTTTAAGACGATTGGAAGCGAACGGTTCGATTACCTCCAGAAAAATGATGTCTGAAGGAGGCAAACTCTCAGTTTTTTACTCTATTACAAAAGACGGCCGTAAAGCGTTAACAGAATTGCTTCTTGAAGATTTGAGCGATAATCCGCTACAGTTCCTTTCCAATTGCCGGATAAAACTTTCGTGCGCAGAATATTTAAAGTCTGAAGAAAAGAAAGATTTGTTTTTAAGTTTAAAAACTCTTGCAATGAAATTTAAAATTGACGCGGAAAATATTTTGAATGACGAGTATAACAAGCTCTCTTTTTATCAAAAAATTATGCTTGACAATGTAATTTGTGAATACTCAAATTTGATAACTATTATAGAAGGATTTGAAAAAGACAATGCCCGCAACGGTTAATAAAGTAATCGAAGGCTCTATTGCAGAAGAGCTGGAAATATCGCCTCAGGATGAAATTCTCTCGATTGACGGAGTGAAAATGTCTGATATGATTGATTATAATTATCTTTGCAAGTCAGATTTTATTACTCTTGAGGTTAAAAAACAAAACGGCGAAATCGAAGAAATCGAAATTGAAAAAGATTTTGACGAAGATTTGGGTATTGTTTTTGAGAGCGCTGTTTTTGACCGCGTAAAACCGTGTTTAAACAAATGTATATTTTGTTTTGTCGATCAACAGCCAAAGGGTTTGCGGGAAACTTTGTACGTAAAAGACGACGATTACAGGCTTTCTTATTTGCAGGGCACCTATATTACGCTCACAAATCTTTCGGATAAGGATAAAGAACGTATCAAAAAACTTCATCTGGGGCCTTTCTATATTTCTGTTCACACTACAAATCCCGATTTGCGGGTAAAAATGCTGCGAAATCCGAAGGCCTCAAAGATTATGGATAATTTAAAGTGGTTTCGCAAAAACAAAATTCCTTTTCATGCGCAAATTGTTCTATGTCCCGGCTACAATGACGGAAAAGAACTTGAGAGAACATTAAGCGACCTTGCCTCTTTAAAAAATACTGTTTTATCTGTTGCAATTGTTCCGGTCGGGGTTACACAGTTCAGAAAAGATAACCTTGTTCAGGTTGATGAAAATGTTGCCAGACAAACTGTTGAAATTGCTTCTAAATATAAGCGCGTTTGTTTATCGGATGAATTCTTTCTTCTTGCGGGGGAAAAAATTCCGCCGGCAAAATATTACGGTAATTTTTCACAGCTGGAGGACGGTGTTGGAACATTGCGGCTTCTCTTAGATGATTACAAATCCTTAAATCTTCCGCAAAAACTATCAAGTCAGACAAAATTTATTTTTGCCTGTTCTTATGCTGCATACAATGCCGTAAAGTTTATTGCGGAGGATTTGATAAAAAAAGTAAAAAATCTTGATATAGAAGTTGTTCCCGTCAAATCAAATTACTGGGGACGGAATATTACTGTTGCCGGGCTTATAACCTCGGATGATTTGATTAATGCGGTAAAAGATGTAAGCGGTGATTTTGTTGTCATACCGTCGGTTATGTTAAGACCTTACAGTGAAGACTTCCTTGATGGCAAAAATCTTGATTATGTGAAAAATTCAACCTCTAAGCCATTTATTGTACTTCAAAATAATTATTCCATCAAAGAGTTTATTGACAAATTATATAATATTTAGTTATATATTTATGTAAAACTTATAAACTGGAGGTTATATGGGTATTGATCCGAAAACTATGTACAATAATATGAACAAGAAAAAGAAGAATAAAGGTAGTATTTTACCGTTTCTTGTTGTTGTAATTATTGTTTTTCTCGCTTATAAAGCTAATCCTGAATACTGGCAGCAAGGCAGACTTTTTCAGGATTTGAAGAATGCAGGTAAAAAGGAAGTAAAAACAGAAGAAATAGCAAATATTCCAAAAGAACCTGAAAAACCTAAAGTAGATCCTGACGCTATGCTTGAAGGTTCAATTAAAGGCGCAAAGACAATTCCTATAAATGTTACAAAAGAAGTTAACCAGAATGATCCTACTTACTGGGTATATAGATCCAAGTTCAAGACAGTATATCTGGTTGCACAAAAAACAAATGCCTCGCAGAAACTCTTTAACGATTTTAATGTTGCAATCAAAAACGAAGGTTTAAAGGATGAGTTTGTTGTGTCTGCTCTTTTGTATGAAGCAAAAAACAAAAAGTCACTTTGTGAAGCAACAATTCCGCAAAACTTCCTCTGTAAACAGTGTGATAGAAAAGTTTGTATTGTAAATCCGCGCAAAAGAGAGTTTTTGGTCGTTGCAGCAACCAAACAGGCAGTCTTGGGCAGAGTTAAACAGATTGCCCGTGACGGCTGGGGTGATGAATAATTAAAGTTTGAATTTAAAAAAGAAACGGAACCGATTTCGGTTCCGTTTCTTTTTTAATATCTTTCAAGATATTTATCAATTTCCCACTGAGAAACATAAGTTCTAAAGGAATCCCATTCTTTTTGTTTTGCAGACATAAATTCGTTAAATATATGGTCTCCGAGTGCCGCACGGGCGACAAGTGATCTGTCGATGTGTTCAAGAGCTTCTGATAAGCTGCCGGGAAGCGCATCAATTCTTTGTTTTTTGCGCTCTTTTGTTGTCAGTTTATAAATATTGCTTTCAACCGGAGCCGGCGGGTCAATTTTGTTGCGAACACCGTCAAGACAGGCTTGCAAAATTGTTGCAAACGCCAAATACGGGTTGCAGGCAGGATCAGGAGAACGAAGTTCAACTCTTGTTGCATTTCCGCGTTTTGCAGGAACTCTCAGCAAAGCACTTCTGTTAGCAAGCGACCATGCAAGATAAACAGGTGCTTCATATCCGGGAACAAGGCGTTTAAAACTGTTTACAGTCGGGTTTAAAACGGCCGTAATCCCTTTTACATGTTTTAAAAGCCCGCCGATTGAGTATTTTGCAATATCTGAAAGCTGATATTCCGCTTTTTCATCAAAGAATGCATTCTTGCCGTCTTTAAAGAGTGAAATGTTGCAGTGCATTCCAGAGCCGTTAATTCCGTAAATAGGTTTGGGCATAAATGTTGCATGAAGGTTATGTCTTGCTGCAATTGCCTTTACTGCAATTTTGAAAGTCGCAACATTGTCGGCTGCTGTCAAAATATCAGCATATCTAAAGTCAACTTCATGCTGACCGTCTGCAACTTCGTGATGAGAGGCTTCAATATCAAAGCCCATTTCCTGTAATGTCAAAACAATGTCTGAGCGGACATCTTCGCCTAAATCTTCCGGCCCTACATCGTAGTATCCTGCTTTATCCTGAGTTGTTGTTGTAACTTTTCCGTCTTTGTCTTTTGCAAAAAGGAAAAATTCAGCTTCAGGCCCGATGTTCATTGAAAATCCCATTTTTTCAGCTTCTGCCATAACCCTTTTCAAGTTGCATCTCGGGCAGCCTTCAAACGGAGTGCCGTCTGCGTTATGAATATCACAAATTAATCTTGCGGCATTAATTCCGTCTTTTCCGCGCCATGGCAGAATCTGAAACGAGTTTTTGTCCGGATAAAAATACATATCGGATGTTTCAATGCTTCTAAATCCTTTTATTGAAGATCCGTCAAGCATAATTTCATTTGCAAGAATTTTGTCTATATGTTCGGAAGGAATTGACATATTTTTTACCTGACCGTTTATGTCAACGAATTGCAGTTTAATAAACTTGATATTGTATTCTTTTATGAGAGATTTAATCTCATCTTTTGTAAACTCTTTGTTGTCTAAACGTGTGTGGCTAAATTCTTTCATATATCATCCTCCAAACTGTAAATTACTTTTTAATTAGAATACTTTTTTCAAAAAAGGTCAAGCCTTTTTATATTAAGATTAAGTAAAGAAGGGCTTTTTAATCCTGTGTTACAAAACGTGATTATTTTTCTAAAAATGGGTATTATTAAAATATAGGAATAAAAATAATTATCAAAAACCGATTTTGAGGATAATTAAGGGTGGATAATACCGAAAAACGTTATAAAAGTTGAAGATTTTGTATATCTTGATTGTTTTATGAAGTTTTGTAACAAAAATAAAGTGATATAGCAATTATATACTGAAAAAATACTTTATTAATATGTAAGCAATAACGAATTAAATAAACACGAGATATATAAAAACACACTTACTATTTACACTACCTACTACACACTAACCTTCTACACACGAGGAATTACTAAAAGAATTCCGAACTTCATCGAAAGATGAAGTTTTTTTTTACTTAATTTGGGTAATAAATATTTCCAAAAATCTAAAGTAGACTTCGGATCTCTTATGACAGTATAGAATATGATAATTATATATTAT
>CALVAS010000066.1 GCA_944325585.1 Candidatus Gastranaerophilales bacterium | reverse complement strand
GGGTATCATGTATTTAAATTTCCTTTACTCTTGTGCGTAAACCGGTTATTTCCACCCATTTACGCGGTTTCTATCACAAACCCCAGATTAAATTCATCAATCTCACGATTGGGGCATTCGCTTTTGTAATAGAGCTTCGTCGGAGTATTTGTTTCATAAATTTCCTTTCACATTTTGTTTTAAGTGCCGTAAAAATTTTTATTGCGTTTATTTTGTTATTTTTTAAGTTTTTTTTACAAAAAACAAGACCCTGAATTTTTTCAAGGTCCTGTTTTGAAATCTTATTTATCCGCATAGAATCTAAAGCGTTTTATTTCTCAACAAAACCTCATTTCTTGATATTCTACGTCGGATTTGTAATTTAGTCATGCTTTTATAATATATGATAAAAAAAAATTGTAAAGAGTAATTTTTCGTCATATTACAAAAACGTAATTTCATAGTAGCCGTTGTTTATGTAAAATTTAAGCCGTATTTTTTCGCCGCGGTAGTATTGGGGAGGCTGTTTGAAATACGGAAGCCGCATCAACATAAGATAAACTTCATCATTAAGAGTTTTGTTGGATGACTTGTAGATAAAGTTTCGATTTATCAGCTTGCCTGAATTGTCAAGTGAAAACTCAACAGCGCAGTCGCCTGTTCCCTGAATTGCTGTTATATTAAGTTTGGAAAGAAGCGCAGAGCGAATTTCGCCTTTATATTTGAGAAATTCCTGACTGTTCATCTTTGGCGGTTCAGGCTTTGGTTTTGGGGTCGGTTTGGCTTGAGGCTGCGGATTCAAAACCGATTGGGGCAGTTTTGGCTTTTCAACCTTCGCTGTTTGCCGGTTTGATTCAGTTTTTGCTGGTTGTTTTTGGCTATTTTTCGGAGCCGAAGGTGTCGCTTTGGGTTTTGAATCTTTAGACGTCTGCGTTTTTTTTGCGGTCTGCGCAGGCTTTTGATTTTTTGAAGATGTAGTTTGTAACGGAGGTGATTGAATATTTGCCGTTGTTTGCGTATTATCCTGTATTTTTTCGGCTTTTATTTCCTGAGGACGAATATCAGGCTTATCATTCCAGAAGGTGTCAAGTTCAGGAATCGTCTGTGAAATCTTTTCTTTAGGCTGTTCTGTAGTTTTTGATGCGTTTTCTGTTTTGAAAAGCCATGGAATGATTGCAAGAATTATGCAAAAAATTATGTAAGATATTTGAAAAACAAGTTTTAACGGAATTTTTGACTCTGTTTTTTCAGATATTTGCGTGTCCTCTTTTGAAATCGTTTTATCTTGAATTTCTGTGATTTCTTCAAACTCGTCGTTCCCGCATTTGCAATAATCCGGTTTGATTTTATATTCTTCACTACATTCCGTGCATCTGAACATTTTTTCTACCTTAATGTTTTAATTTTTTCGATATCCTGAAAATCATTCGGCGTGCTGAATCTGTCCTGAGTTGAAATTACAAATCCGCCTGTTACATTAGTTATAACACGTTTTGTGCGGGCGGGAAAGTTCAGTATGGATTGCCCCTGATAGCTTAAAATCAGAGGCTTAAGATAATTCACCGCAATTCCGTTGTAGCTTGCGGGAACTGCCCAGGTTTTAAGATTGGAAATCCGTCCTCTTTTATCAACTGTGAATGAAAATTTAAATGCTGTTCCAAGCGGTGCGCCGATTTGCGTATCTTTCATTATCTGATTTTGAAGATTGCTTCTCCAGATGTTCCATACAATGATTTCTTCCTGTTCTGTCAGAGGTCTGTCGTTTTCCGGAACTTGTTCAATCGTTTTTTCTGCTGTTTGTGCAGGCTTCGGAGTCGGATTAATCTGCGGGAGTTTTACGACTTTATTTTCGGCAGATTCTGCTTGTTTGGCAGGTTCTGAATGTTTGTTATTTAAAATATCTTTAACTGATTGCGGTATTTCAACTGCGACTTCTTTTTCCTGTTTTTGAGGCGCGGGGTGTGCTGTATGTAAATCCTTTTGTGTTTGCGGAGGCGTTTGGATATTAACCTTTTTGTCAGTCGTTTTGACTTTAGGTGAGTCGTTTTGAATTTCTATATTTTTTACGGTTTTGTTTTCCTTATTTTCTATAAGTTTAGTGGTCTCAGTGTAATCAGGTGATTTTGTTTCAATCTGTTTTTCAATATTTTTTGTTTCCGTCAATTCAGTGTTAACAATTTGAACGTTTGATTCAGAAATTTGATGGGTTGCCGCGGGATTTTGTGCGATTTCCGTATTTGTTATTTGAAAATCTCCGCCTGCAAATCTGACCGGCTTGTTAATAGACGGTTTAAGGATTCCGATGACTGTTGTCAGTAGCATCATAATTATTCCGATTGAAATCAAGTATAATTTAATCATTTTGTATCCAGTTTAGAAATTAAAGAGTCGCAGACGTAGAGTTCGTAATTTGTGCGGCTTAAAATATATGTTTCGGCAATCAAAAGCGCTGTCGGAACAGATGCCGCCACAAAGCTCAAAAAGATTCCGTTCAAATCGGCGCCGATTTCTGTCATGAAAAACGAAGTGTTCATTGTGAATTCAATGAAAAGAATTGAAAGCCCTATTACAAAAAGACGGATACGTTCTTTTTCAAGCGTACGGACATTTTGAAGCCCGAATATATCTACGCCGTGTAGCAAATAATTGCGGAAACCGTCAAGTTTGATAATATCAGAGCCGCTTACTTTTCTGATATTTACAAATGCGTTTGAAATGGTAAAAAACGCAAAAATAATCAGCATTGTAGCAAGAATTAAAAATACGGGCGACAATCTTAATCCTGAAATCCGAATCCAGCCGGCAGCTTCCGGAAAACACATTGCAAGTGTGTTTGACACCCCGTAAGCAAGAAAAGGTGCGGTTAAAATTCCGAGAATTGTTTCTCCCAAACCTTTCAGCTGTAGTGTGAAGATTTTTTCTTTTAAATAATTAAGTTTTGCGGTTCCCAGACTGTTTACAAACAAATCAATCCAATTTTGATATTGATTAAGCACCATTTCAAAATCTTCTCTATATTCGTATTTGTCCAGTTCCATTGAGAGTTTATGTCCGCTGTATTTAAAATATCCGCAGGCAAAAGCAATTGACGCATTCAGCATTACAAAAAATAATGAAATTGCCGCTCCGTAAAAGATTTTGCCATCAGGATTCATGTAATAAATAAGATTTATTGCATAGAAGGTTATCATAAAAATTGTTGAAGCAGTAATCAAAAAATTCTGCGCAAATCTTGATCCCTGCGCATGTTTTTCAAAATCTTTATTCTGAAGGTACAAAAAGATTCCCTGTTTTAGGGATAAAGAGACTGCATAAGTTAAGACGGAAAATAGCGCAAGCATTTTTATGTTTGTCGGCATATTGATAAACGCAACCGTATCTGATATCGGAAGCCCCATTAAATAATTTGTGATTCCGAAAGTCATAACAATTGTGCTTATAATTAGTGCAATGTTTAGCAGAATTGATGCCTTAAAGTTTAATGAGATGCGTTTTCTTAAATCATTAATCGCAAATGCAATTTGCTTTGTTATTCCGATTCTTATTTTTTCTATATCTGATTTGCGCTTTTCAAGTTTCAATTTTATTTCGCTGTTCAGATTGTTTTCGCCGCTGGTTTCAAGAGCGTTTGCGGCAGCTTCTGTTTTTGCAGCAGAATTTAAACTTTCCTGTTCACCGACTTTTATTCCGATAAATTCGTCACTTCCCGCAAATTTCAGCTTGCAGAATTTTTCAAACAAAATTTTACCTTTAAACGGTTCTCCGCGGAAAAGAATTTTGGGGTTTGAAAAATTATTTATAACCGTACATTTGTTTGTATTTTCGTCAAACTGTACCGTCAGCATAAAGTCAAATCCCGTATTAATTTTGTAATCGCAGTCGGAATTTGAACCGATTATTATAAAATCCTTTTCTTTAAAGATTTTTTCGTTGTTGTTTGAAGATATTGTGACAGTCATATTAATCCTTTCGGGTTATTGTCTGTAAATCTGGACGGTCAAAGGTTCGACAAGCATTATTTCAAGCTGGGAGCCTTCAATTAGATTTATTTCCTCTCCGCGTGTCGAAATCGCAGAAATTGCGCCGGCTCCGGCCCCGATTGAAGTTCCTGCAATTATTGCACTCGTCGGATCAGCGCCCAGAAGCATTGAAATCGCGGAAAGAAGCAGGCCTGTTGCTGCCCCGCCGGCAACTCGTTTGGTAATATTAAGCGCCCGTGTTGAATTTCCTGTAATATAAACTTTGTTGGTTTTTAGAGGAATAATATTTCCGTCAGGCGTCATAATTTCATCAAACAGCAGACCGATTTGTCCGTTTGCCATTGCATATCCTGCCTGTTTTGTGTCTACTGCGCGTCCGTTTAAAATGCTTCCGGCCGGCGCAATGAGGTTCCCGTTGTAAATCCAGTCCGCGTCAAGTTCTGCACTGATGCTGTCGTTGTTTGTTAGACTGCTTGAATTTATATCGGACAAGAGCATTGCGGTAAATGTTGCCCCGTCTTGAATATACACAACACTTCCCGTTAAAACATTATTGGATGGCTGAGTCATAGGCTGGCGCTGATTGTAAACAGGTGCATTATAAGGTTGATTTTGATAAGGTGAGCCGATTTGCGGAAGTTTAACCACTTTCGGATTAAGCTCAATCGGCGGTTCGTAATTCTGCGGCTGCTGCAGAGTTACGGCATTGTTTCTTGGGACATTATTCATGTTGTCAAATCTTGCCTGAGCTTCGTCGCTGAAATCGTAATTTATATTTTTTGCATCAACCGGCGTACTTGTTTGAGTGTCAGGCAATATTTCCCCTTGTTTTGCCCGCATATTAATTTTTACATTGCTGTGGGCAAGATTTGTATATGCTTCGCCGTAAAAATAACTCTTTAAACTTGAATCAAAAACTTTTTTGGGTTTGAAATCGTTGTTTTTAAGCGATTTTAAAATGTTTTTG
The DNA here is from genome assembly GCA_944325585.1 of Candidatus Gastranaerophilales bacterium. Lineage (GTDB taxonomy): Bacteria > Cyanobacteriota > Vampirovibrionia > Gastranaerophilales > Gastranaerophilaceae > Scatenecus. Next base: position 2,861 of record CALVAS010000066.1, on the reverse strand, counting down.
CGTAAATCTTCATCTTCGTTGTTGGACATATAATAGAAATAACAATTATTGTCTTTTTCGGAAATAATCACAACGTAAAAATGATTTTTGTTTTTATCTTCGAGAATATATGAATTTCCGCTGACAGCAGTGTTCGGATAAAGTCTTTTTAAATAAGGTGTGAGAACTTTTTTCACTTCATCCGCGGATGCGTTTTTTACTCTGTAAAGCCTTGAAACATCTGCCGCAATTGCAGAAACTGCGGTAAATAACAATGTAGTTAAAAGTATAAAAAACTTTTTCATATTCATCCTACACAAAATTATAAATGTATCGGGTTTCTTTTGCAATAAAACTTTATATATAATTAACGATTTTGTAAATTATTTGTTCATTTTCGACTTTATATATACAAGGGAAATTTTATCGGAAAATGGAGTTAATTTAATGCAAATTTCTGGGAAAAAGGTTTTAAGTATATTATTGTTGATTTTTTGTCTGTCGTTCAGTGCAAATCAGCCTGTTAATGCCGGCGGATTTAAGGTTTATACACCGAACGGCTACAAAGAACTCAACAAACTTAAAAGTCCTCCGCAGCGTGCCCGCATCAGCGGCGAAGCAGTTCAGCTTCTTGTTGATTATTCCGGAAGTATGAACAGGTGGATAAAGGTTGCGATAGAAACTCTTGAAGTTATTTTGCCAAAAATCGCCCAATCATCTGCTGTTTCACTCCGCGTTTTCGGAGACAGACCTGCGGGCGGCGTAACTTATGAATCATCCTGTTCTGCCACCCGTCAGGTTGCAGCATTAAGAAAAGGAAATCAGTCTGATATTCTTGGCGGGTTGAAGAAAACTCAAATCGGAGGGGTTACACCGATTGAGCTTGCTCTTCGCGAAACTGTTGAAAAAGATTTAAAAAATATAAGTGTTTATGACCGTCATAGAACATTTAAAAAGAAAAAAATAGTTCTTGTAACTGACGGCGGGGAAAATTGCGGCGGTGATCCGTGCGAATATATCAGACAGCTTATGAAAAAACGTGATGACATTCAAATTGATGTTGTACAGCTTGGAAATGACAATCGTCTGGCGTGTCTTGCCGATGCAACCGGCGGAACTTTTCATAAAATAGACGGAAGCAAACAAAAGTTTGAATCCGCATTTGAAACAGCTTTTATGGTTCCGAAAGGCACGGTTGCAAGCGCCCGTTATAAAGAAGTCTCAACTTACAAAGCTAAAACTCCGAAATATAACAACGACAAACCTCTGGCTGATAAATATAAATTTGTAAAATATTAAATATAAATTTTATCATGACATTTATTAAACGTTTTTTGTTTAAGAATTGTTCATTTTTATTAAATAAAATTGCCGAAAGGTTATTTGATATATTATAATAACTTTGGAGGTAAAATGAAAAAAATCGGATTGATTGCAATTATAATATCTCTTTTAATTTCAACACCTGTATCAGCCGCACAGTTCAATCGTTATGAAGCGGACAAAACATCGGATTTAAATAAAATAAATTCCGGTAATGCACAGTTAATAGAGCTTCTTGTGGATTTTTCAAGCAGTATGTCCGATACTGTTGAAGTTACCAAAAAGACTCTAGTTTATATTCTTCCGAAACTGGATAAAAAGAAGGTTGCACTAAGATTATTCGGCGGAAAATATGACTCTTTGTCCGAACAGAATTCGCAACAGGAATCCACAGAATACGATAAATGTATGGAGAAGTTAAAGAAAATTGATTGTGATGCAAATCCGGTAAATGACAGAGAATGCAGAAAGATAAAAGCCTCCTGTCAAGCATTAAATAAAAATGTAAATCAAAGACCTTCTGCTTCATACATAGGTGTCTGTTCTGCGACTAAACTCGTTGCGTCTTTTGCTGTTAATAACTCAAGCGCAATTATAAGCGGATTTGATAAAGGCAGTGTTTACGGCAATACTCCTATGGAGCTTGGTTTGCGTGAAGCTGTTAATGATTTAGGTCAATGGTCGAACCGTAACAAGAAGATTATTCTTATTACAGACGGTTATGAAACGTGTGGAGGCGATCCATGCGCATATATTAAAAATTTAGTCAAAACTAATAGAAGAATCACGATAGATGTCATAATTGTCGGCAGCAATGAAAACCTGCGCTGCCTTAGTGATGCGACAGGCGGTAAATATTATAAAGTTGACAAAAATACTTTAATTGATGCGCTTGAAAAAACTTTTGAAGTTCCGAAAGGTACTGCTGATAAAGTTCGGAAATATAAATATGTGGATTTTGATAAATTAGATAAGCAGCAGAAATCGTTATAGAAAGGTAATTTTTTGAAAAAATCTGTTAAATATATTATCTTTATATTCACCTTGTTGTTTGCAATATCGGCATTGCCTGTTTTTGCTGCGCGTTACAATGTTTATACACCGACTACTTATAAGCAGGTTCAAATTGTTCAGAGCCCGAAGAGAACAAATATTGAAGGTGACGCGATTGAACTTCTTGTGGATTATTCGGGAAGCATGATTAAATGGATTGATGTTGCAAAAGAAACACTTATATATATTCTGCCTAAAATTCCGGATACTTCTGCTGTTGCTCTTAGAGTATTTGGAGACAGAACAATCGGCAAATATTCATACGAAAGTACCTGTCAGGCAACACGTCTTGTCTCTTATTTTAAAAAACAAAATCAGGCAAATATAATAAAAGGATTGCAGGAAACTCACGCAGGCGGCGGCACTCCGCTTGAATTTGCGTTAAGAGAAACCGTTAATAAAGATATGCGAAATCTTAAAATAGTAAGTTCCGGCAATCAGCCTGTTGCACAGGATAAGAAAATTATCCTTGTAACAGACGGCGGTGAAGGCTGCGGAGGAGATCC
>CALVAS010000065.1 GCA_944325585.1 Candidatus Gastranaerophilales bacterium | reverse complement strand
TTTAATTCCTTTTTTTTGCTTTTTTTTTAATTCTTTTTTTTTTGGGGGGGGGGGGAGCTTACGCATAAGTCCACCATTTCCAGTCGGGAACTGATTCAACATATCCGTCATGATTATAAAGCTGATCAATGTGGTCTTCTATAGTGTCTTTTTCCTGCGATCCATTAACCGCCGTGTTTATAACATTTGAACCATCTAACACATCGGCTCCAATACTGTCTGCATAATCAGCATCAGTTTGGTATGCGCTGTATTCACCCCACATTGTATAAATTAAATAATAAAACCTGTTTAATTCTTCAACATTAAATACACCGGTTTTATAACCGCAATTATCACCATAACTCAATTCTTCTTCAATTAAATTATTTATATTAGCAGAATAATAACTGTACTCTGAACTTGTTAAGGCTCCGGCTTCATGTAATTTATCTATTAAACTTTGATCAACATAATAGATTGACCCCTCTTCGTCTAAATGAGTATATTGATATGCTGTTGCATGAGTAAGTTCATGGACTAAAGTATCAACAAGCTCATACCAGCTTGCATTACTATAGTAATTAATATCAAGAGTTAATCCGCAATCACTATCTTCTGTATCATAATCACTAACATAAACAGCCCAATTCATACCATTGTAAGTTCCTTGCAAGGCAATCGACCTATAAGCACCGAGAGTAGTTCCAACTTGATCTTCATCTGTATTAAGGTCAGCAAATGCAATTTGACCTATATGTATTTCATTATAAGTATCAGTACCAGCTAAAAGTCTGTCAAGCGCTTCAATCTGTTCTGTCATGCCCATAGCTTCGAGATAATCTCTTGTTTTTTCAATCGCAAATTCAAGTTTGCCGAGCATATCCAAACTTTCATATTCTGCATCCAATTGAGCGGCATAACTTGCAACTTTTGAAAGATATGCTGATGATGAAGTACCTATTTCTTCACCAATCATTGCTTTTATCTCATCAACAGTTAAGTATTCGTCACCATCCGTATTAAGAACATCAAATACACGGTTCAAGGCACCGAAGAAATCAGAATTAGCATCTTCCCAGTCATCATTTTGTGTGAATTGAATTAATTGTTCACGCGTTAAACCTTTTGTCTTTGAAATCGTCGGATCTTGCTCGTGCATCCAGTCAAACATTGTCTCTACATCATCAAACTCATCAATAAAAGAAGGTTTGGGATCATCATCTTCTTCAGGAATATACGGATCATCAGGGTCAACATCCGGATCTTCTGGATCTGTAGGATCGGTTGGGTCTGTAGGTTCTTCCGGATCTGTATCTTTAAAGTGTAAATCATAGATAATTTGCTTAATATTCGCAATCCTTGAAGGCGACATATCCTCAATTGTTATTGCAAACGTTTTTTCACTGATTATATCCTGAGAAATTGTGCCTATAATATCTGAATTATCTGTAACAGCAGAGTTGGATGTAACGTAATTTACATTACCGGTAGGCTGCACCAAATCCATATTCAATTGTCCCAATATTGTTTCAGAACTTTGAGAACTGCTGTTCATTTTTGCAGCCTCATCAGCAATTGAATAAATTGTAGCCTCGGTATTTTTTGCAAGCAATTCTTCTACAACACTCGTCACCTGAGTGCTCGCCGCAGCTTCCGGTGCAACGGATTGTACAACTTCCGCCGCAAGGTTCTGCGTCTGCTTTCTGGCTATTATTTGTAGGAATTGTTGATTATCGACTTGCATACAAATATCCTTATACACGTTGGTTGTCGACAATATGAGCCATAATCTTTAACAAATTTCGAAAATCTTTACAAAAATTTACTGCGGAATTTGTTACAAGTTGGTCATAAACTTGCAAAATAATAATTTGCTGTAATATAATTTTGTTATAGCGTAATGGATTTTAGGAATTGAAGGATTTAGAATGAGCCAGCAAAAAATAGCAGTCATTGGTTGCGGAATGTGGGGACGAAATATTGTCCGCAATTTTTACAGTCTTAATGTTTTGGACACAGTCTGCGACATTGATGAAGAGAACTTAAAAAAAGTAACGGAACAATATTCGGGAGTAAAAGTTACAAGGGATTTTAACGAAATTCTGAATAACAAAGAAATCACTGCGGTTGCGGTTGTAACCCCGAGCCACACACACTACAAACTCGTAAAAGCAATGCTTGAGGCGGGTAAAAATGTTTATGTTGAAAAACCGATTTCAACTGTAGCGCAGGAAGCCCGTGATTTATCAGAACTTGCCCACGCAAAAGGTCTTGTACTGATGGTCGGACATTTGCTTTTGTATCATCCTGCGGTAAACAGGCTTAAAATGCTTGTGGAAGAAGGTGTACTCGGAGAAATTGTTTATGCTCAGAGCGACAGACTTAATGTCAATTACCACAAAAATGACAGAAGCGTTATGTGGGATCTGGCTCCTCATGATGTTTCAATGATAAGCTATGTTACGGGAAAAACACCTGTACGCGTAATTTCTGCAATCGGATGCTCTTCCGACAGAAACGAAATAATGGATATTACTCACATAGGAATCCAATTTGAAGACGGTGTTATCGGCCACATTTCAGACAGCTGGATTACACCGAAAAAACATGTTACTCTTCTTGTCCGCGGCACTAAAGCCACAGCAATTCTTGATGATACTGTTCCGGATCACAAGCTGGTTGTATATGATAATTTTGAGCAGAATGCAACTAAAAACATTACAACACCTGATGTTCTGGAAATAGAACCGCTTAAACTTGAATGCCAGCACTTTATCAGCTGCTGTGAAACCGGCAAAAAAGCACGTTCAGACGGCGACAACGGTTTTATGGTGACTCAGATACTTGAAGAAGCCGAAAAAATTATGCTTGGAGAGAGAGTAAAAAAACTTGATGAAGTTAATTTCGCGCTTTCAAGAATGAAAAAGTAAAAGGGATGGATTATGGCAAATTTTATTTCACTGTTAAGAATATTTATAGCATTTTTTGCAATTTTATTTTTGTTTATACCGACAGCCTGGGCAGGCGTAAGCGCGGTTATTTTAACGATTATTGCGTTTGCAATGGACGGGCTTGACGGATATATCGCAAGAAAATTTAATGAAGCATCAGATTTAGGCTCCGTGCTTGATATTATGGGTGACAGAATCGTTGAAATGTCATACTGGATAGTATTTGCAACGTTTGGCTGGGTGTGGGTAATCTTTCCGCTCATTTGTGTTACAAGAGCATTCGTAACAGACGGTATCAGAAGCGTTGCATTAGCTCAAGGCTATACTGCTTTCGGTGAAAAATCAATGCAGTCAAGCAAAATCGGTCATTTTATCTGCGCATCCAAGTTTATGAGAATTTCTTATGCGGTAGCAAAAGTTCTTGCATTTATTACAATTATCGCAGCTCATATTCCGGGATATGAAATGTATCCGGCATCAATTGTGCTTGAAAAAATCGGCCTGTGGCTTGCGTCATTCGCTCTTATTTTCTGTGTTGTAAGAGGACTGCCGGTTATTGCAGAAAGCAAAAAATTGTTTGAGAAAAAATAATGGCTAAACTTAACATAGTTTTATATGAACCGGAAATTCCGCAAAATACAGGGAATATTGCAAGACTTTGCGCCTGTACCGGAGCATCATTGTATCTGGTCGGAAAACTCGGATTTTCGCTTTCCAGCAAATACACAAAACGCGCAGGATTAGACTACTGGGACAGCGTTGATCTTCATAAAATCGGTTCAATGGAGGAATTGTTTGCCGGGCACAAAGATGCAACATTTTATTATCTGACAACAAAAACAACACGCAAATATACTGATGTAAAATTTAAGGACGGCGATTTTATTGTATTCGGCCCTGAAACAAGAGGGTTGCCAGATATTTACGTAAAAGACGCAAATGCTCTGACAATCCCGATGAAAGAAGAACAGCGCAGTTTAAATCTTTCAAATTCCGTTGCAATAGTCGCTTACGAGGTGATACGCCAAAATGGATTATGAACTTCCGCTAAGAAATGAGAATTCAAACAAAGGCACTTTCGGACGGGTTTTAAACATTTCAGGGTCGGATTATATGCCGGGTGCCGCCTATTTATCAAGTGTTTCAGCTCTAACAGCAGGGTGCGGCTATGTTTTTCTTGCAACGGAAGAGCGCGTGATTGATGCTGTGGCAGCACAAACGCAAAATATTGTTTTTGCACCTCTGACTGATATTGAAAGACTTCTTAAAACCGCAGATGTGCTTCTTATCGGCTGCGGAATTTCAACATCTAAAAAAGCGGAAAATATTTTTAAAAACGCATTAAAAAATGCACCGGATATTCCGGTAATTGTTGATGCTGACGGTTTAAACATTCTTTCGGAATGGGAAAAGCCCTCTTTGCCGCAAAAATTAATTCTCACACCGCATGTTAAAGAGGCCTCTCGCCTATTACAGGTAAATGTTGAAAAAATTATCGAAAATATGGAATTTTTCGCAAAAGAAATTTCTAAAAAATATAACTGCACAACAGTTCTAAAATCAAGTGAAACTGTTGTTTGTTCAAAGGATTTCAAAATATTTCACAATAAAAAAAGGAACAGTGCCCTTGCAAAGGCCGGAAGCGGTGATGTTCTTGCAGGAATTATAGCAGGACTTGCAGCTCAGGGGCTTGATGAATTTAATGCTGCCAAAACAGGTGTTTGCATTCACTCTCTTGCCGGTGAACAAGCAAAAAATGACCTGACTGAATATGCCGTTATGGCAAAAGATCAAATCAGGTACATTTTTTCTGCTTATAAAAAATTGCTGAATTAATTATGCTAAAAAGTTAATGCTGTTTTCAGGAATAATTTCTTCTGGTTTTGCAACTTTAGGTAATGACAAAGGTGCTTTAGAGCTGATATATGAATCAACTCTTTCTTGCATTGAAGAAGTTGCATCTGCTAATTTAAGTTCTTTTTGCATTTTATTTGCAAGTTTTTGGTTTTCAGAACCTGCGAGGTTCATGCTGGCTTTTACGAAAGATTTCACTTCACTGCCTGAAATTTTTGGAATCATCTTTTTCTCCTTTTGATTGTTAAATGAATTTTTGGGGTAACAAACGTATTTTTCTTTCAGTTACATTAATTAATAACTCAAAAAAATAAAAATTGCTACCCGAACGAACTTTACGTTACAAATATTAATCTAATACAAAAAGACAATTTAACAATTAGCCACCTTACCTAAAACTACGCGTTTCCGTGCACCTGTGCAGTCCGGAAGATTATTCGGAATATTGTAATATGTACAATACCCCAAAAGTGCAAATGCCATGACTTCTTTAAAATTATTTGAAATTCCGTACGCTTCATGGGTTTTTAAATCAATATGTTTCGGAAGATAATGACGCAGATATTTCATTAATGTCGGATTATAAGCGCCGCCGCCGCCCAGAACAACTTCGTTAATATCAACTGAAGGATAAACAAATCTTTCATACGCCTGCGCAATTGATTTAGCCGTAAGCGCAGTAAGCGTTGCAATAATATCCTTTGGCTCTTTCGGTGCAAATCTTAAAGCATTTTCTATATATTCTGTTGAAAAATATTCACGGCCTGTTGTTTTGGGAGGATTTTTAAAATAATATTCATCCTGAAGCAAGCACTCAAGCCAGCTTTCCGAAATCATACCCGAATTTGCGATTTCGCCGTTTTCATCAAAAGGTTTGCCGAAATATTTTTTCACTGCATAATCAATCAAAACATTTCCCGGGCCGATATCAAATCCGAATGTTGCATTATCTTTTGAAACAACCGTAACATTTGAAATTCCGCCGATGTTTTGAATACAAAAATTTTTCTTTAACGGTTTAAACCATTTTTCATCCGCAAAACAAACCAGAGGCGCACCTTCTCCTCCGTTTGCAATGTCTGCCTCGCGGAAGTTAGAAATTGTCATACAGCCTGTCTCTTTTGCAATAACAGCACTTTCTCCTATTTGAAGAGTGCTTTTTAAAGAGATTCCGTCAAGTTTTTCACAATTCGGAAAATGAAATATTGTCTGCCCGTGGCTTGAAATAAAATCAGGCTTTCCATGCTCGGAAATTATAATATTGCATGCTTCGGCAAAACATTGACCAACCGCAAAATTCATCTGACAAACATCTTTTACGGTTGCATCCCCTGAAAACAACTGAAACAATTTTGATTGAATATGCTCCGGATACTTATAATTTATTCCGTGAATCAGTTTGCAGCTTAAATCCGGATTAACAATACAAAGCCCTGCATCAATACTGTCGCATGATGTTCCTGACATTAAAGCTATTATTTTTTTTGACTCAAGTTCCTGCATATATATATTCTACAAAATTACAATTCAACAGACAACTTTACATTAACAATGCTACAAATAATGTAACAAACTAAACCCCAAATTTCCTCTCTAAACTTTTTTATTTTTCTAATCTTTTTATACAAATCTTTTTTATTACAACTCGTCCTCTTTATAAAAACAATATCCCTAATCTTTTTCAGTTTCTAACACCTCGTCGGACTTTTCTTTGCCATCACCTCTTTTTCTTCAACTGTCCTCTTATCTACTACTCCCTTGCTTATTTCTAAGCATCCTCCTTTATATTCCGGTAGTCGTTAATATTAAATTTTTGTTTGTGAACTTTATCCTGTCCACTCTTATAATGTAACTTTAAGTTAAATTGTTGACAAGTAAAAAAAAATTAATTAAATTTTACAATTGACCATGCCCCTAGTTTTTATCGAAAAAAATTCAAGTTCTTAAATCTTAATGAAGAAAATTTAATGAAATTACGTAAACTTTTGGCAAAATTTTAATTGACAAAATAGAATTAGAAGAGAAATTTTTTTTTATAGTATAATCATGCTGTTGGATAGAATAGTTTGAATTAATAGTTTAAAAAATTTCTTGTAAAATAAAAGTAAATATTTGGGAACGTGAATGAAAGAATTTATTAGAAATAATAAAATTACGTATAACTTAATGTCTTTTACGGCATTTAAGACATTACTGATATTTTCGCTTCTTCTGGAAGCCCCCCGCTCATATCAGGATATTATAGAGTACTTTAAGAACCATGACTTTATAAAAGAGAAGATTTCTATTGATACAATAAGGGTATATATCAATTCACTTAAGCGCGCCGGATGCGTAATTACCAAAACCAAACGTGCAGAAGGCTCAAAATTTATTCTGGTATCGCACCCTTTTGAACTTGATCCGACTCCGGAACAAATAAAAAGCATTTCAAAGGTTTACAAAACTATTTCCAAAACCGTCGAAATTCATGAACTTATTCTACTTGAAAAGTTTTTGAGAAAAATTGCTTCAAACATAAAGAACGAAGCATTTGAGGCAATGCTTAACAAAGTTTCACCGCTGTCCGGCATGGACATAAATCTTTTGCAGGATTTGTTTGATTGCTGTCTGCAAAAAAAACAAATTGTTTTAAATTACAACTCACCGCGCTCAGGTAAAACCGAGATGGAAATTATTTGCGACAAACTCGGATTTGAAAACGGCAAATTGTATATTTACGGTACAAGTATTGATTTCAGCCAATCTATTTATTTGATGGTGCTAAGAATTATAAACATCAAAGAAATAAAATTGCATAAAACCGATCTTGATATTGAAGAATTGAAAATCAAATATCAATTAAGAGCAGATGTTCAGGAATTGCAGCTTAAAGATAATGAGAAATTAATTTCTGCAGATAATAACCGCATAGTAATTGAGGCAAAATCATCAAACAAATTTGTCTTAAAACAGCGGATATTATCTTTTGGAAGCCAGTGTACTGTTCTTGAACCCGAAGATTTCAGACAGGAAATAATAACGATATTGAAAAGAATGAGGGCGGAGTATTAATATGAAAGAACTG
>CALVAS010000064.1 GCA_944325585.1 Candidatus Gastranaerophilales bacterium | reverse complement strand
AAACTTTTTGCAATAGACATAAACGGTAAAAAAGGTCCAAATAAATGGGGGTATGATTTGTTTTCATTTTTCACTGCGCGAAACCAAAAAACAAATCTGGTTCTTATCGGAACAACATATTTAGTAGAAAAAGGCGGTCTGACAACAAGAGAAATGATAAAAAGTTTGTATGATGATAAAAAATAAGAACGTAGGGCCTGTGTATGTCTAAATATTCATAAAATGTTAACGAATGTAACAAATTGCAGCAAGTCTGAAAACGGCTTTTATTAATTGTTTTTATATAATTAAGAGAAGTAAAATAAGAGGACGAGAGAGATGGCAATATCAAATATTCAAGAAACATTGTTGATGTATACCAAACAGAAATCAATGATTAACGAAAAATTGTCAAATGTAATGTTTAACATGATGAACGCATCAAGAGAAAGTGCTGAATTACAGGCTAAATATAATGACCAGCAGCAATATTATTACTACGAGTATTATGAAGATTCGCCGGATGAATACGAAGCTGTAATGGAAATTCTTGAAAAAGAACATGAATACGAACTTCAAAACTTAAACAACTGGGAAGAACAGCTTGAACTTGACAAAAACAATTACGAAACCAGATTGAATGAGATAACAACATTTGAAAGTTCCTGGACCAAACTTCTTCAAACGAACGTCAAGAACGATTTTTCATACGGCGGAACTAATAAATAATGATTTAAATTTAAGCGGGCTTTTAAAGTCCGCTTATTTATTATATTATAATTGTATGTTGGAAAACGGAGAAAAATTAGGTATATTTATTGTTCCGACCGGCGTTGGTGCTAAAATAGGGGGCTTTGCGGGAGATGCAAGCTGTTATGCAAGAGCCTTTTCTGAAAAATCACGTCTTATTGTTAATCCCAACGTTGTTAATGCAGGTGTTTTTTCCGGTATTAACGATAAAATGTTTTACGTGGAAGGGTATATTCTTGATGAGTTTTTTAAAGGTAATCTTGAACTATTACCTTCAGCGCACAACAAACTAGGCGTAATTTTTGATAAAGCTATACCTAAAAATGTTTTGAATATTCATTTGAACACAATCGGAGCGGTTGAAACAGTTTACGGAGTTAATGTAATCGGTTATGAAATTACTGAAACAGAGGTAGGAATAGAGTTTTATATAAATGAAAGCGGGATTTCAACCGGCTGTGTAAGAAATGAAGCGGCACTTTATAATGCGGCGGAAAAACTTTTGGCACGCGGCGCAGAAGCAGTTGTTATTGTTTGCCTGTTTGATGATCCGGAAGAAGATAACGCTGATTATATGAATGCATCCGGCGTTGATCCTGTTGGCGGAGTTGAGGGTATAATTTCTCACTGTATCTCGGAAAAGTTTCAGATTCCATGCGCACATTCGCCTGCGTTTGAGGATTTTTCTATTTCAACTGAACTCGTCAGTCCGAAGGCAGCATCAGAATATATCACACCGACATTTCTTCCCTGCGTGCTTTTGGGCCTTAATAACGCACCGAAGATTGTTAAACACGGCGGAATTTCTGTTGATAATGTTGATTATTTGGTAATGCCGCATGATTCACTCGGCTCAACTCCTGTTTTTGAGGCAATAAAACGAGGAATAAAAGTTTTTGCGGTAAAAGAAAATTCAACAATGCTTGATGTCTCTAATAAAAATCTTTTTAAGTCTGATAAAATTATTGAAGTTGAAACTTACGAAGAATGTTTGAATTTGTTGTAGTCTTCTTCTTTAAACAAATCAAAAACTTTTTCGGGTGAGATATTTCCTAATACTCAATCCCTTTGCGTGCCGCAATTCCTGTGTCCCAGTAATGTTTTACCGGTCTTATTTCCGATACAAGATGCGCAATCTCTATTATTTTAGGGTTTGCATTACGTCCTGTCAAAACAATTTCCATTTCGTCAGGTTTGTTTTTTAAAACTTCAATTACCTCATCAAGGTCAATCAAACCCAAATCAATTGCAATATTTGCCTCATCCAGAATCACAAGGTTATATTCATCATTTTTAATTACTTTTTTCGCTAATTCCCAGCCCTTTTTAATTTCTTGGGCATCATCGGCATTTTTATTATTTTCGTAAACTATTCTGTCCAGCCCCGCCTGTACAATAGTCAGATTCTTTGCAATTTCCGGTGAAAGATTGCGGAACGAATTGAGTTCCCCGTAGTCATTTCCGCCTTTAGTGAACATAATTATTAAAACTTTCCAGCAGCGGCCGAGCGCACGCATTGCAAGCCCCAGCGACGCGGTTGTTTTACCTTTCCCGTTCCCCGTATAAACCTGTATATACCCGTGTTTTGCCCAATTCGGGTTTATTAAATTGTTTTCGCAAAAATCTGTCATTTTTCTTAAATTTATTATATATTAAAAATATGGATAGCAAAACCGACTTAAGGATATGGGCTAAAAGTATAAGAAAAACTCTTGATATATGCGCTGTAAGCTCTGTGATTGCTGATAAAATCAAAGTAAATAATTTTTATAAAAATGCAGAAAATGTTATGCTTTTTTATCCTGCAAAATATGAAGTGAATCTTTTGTCTCTTTTAGATGATGACAAGAATTTTTATCTGCCAAAAGTTTGCGGAGATAAAATATTAGTATGCCCGTTTAAAAAAGGTGATCCGCTAGTTGTTTCAAATTTTAAAATAAATGAGCCGTGCAGTGAACCTGTATCTGCACAAGTTTTGGATTTAGTTTTAGTTCCGGCGCTGGCAGTGGATAAAGCCGGTTTTCGTCTTGGCTATGGCGGCGGATTTTATGACAGATTTCTCCCGCTTGTCCCGGCTAAAACTGTTGTACCGATTCCGCATCAGCTTTATCTTGAAACCCTTCCTGTTGAAAAATTTGATGTACCGGTTGATTGTGTCATAACAGATAATTGAGATTTAATATTTTTATGCGGAAATTATGCAGATGAAATTTAACGTTTATTACTGCAAATTTCAGCACAAAAGAGCCCGCAAAAATGCGGACTCTTTGTAAGAGTTAATGGTCAGTTATTAATAGGGGTTGGGAGTTAAAATTTATGCGACATACTCAGGTTTCCAGGATTGTGCTGCTTGTTTTTCGCTTTCTACAGTGCTGCTGTATTCGGCTTCAAGCATTCTTAACTGAGTTTCAAGTCTTGCTTTTTCCTGTTGAATTTCTTCTTCCTGTTGATTTAATAACTTTTGTTCATGTTTTTGATATTTTTGAAGTTCTTGTTGATATAAATTATTAAATATATATTGTTGATACATTGCTGCTGCATTCGGATCTTGAGTTTGACCCATTTGCTGCATTTGTTGAATTTGCATATTTATTTGCGGAGCCATCATCTGCATATTCATTTGAGCCCCTCTTAATGCTCCGTTATGTGAATACATCATAAAGGCCATTGTCCGATTAAACATAGACGCCGGAACATTCATCATATCGTTCATAGACAAAGTTCCGTCACCGATGTTTGCTGCATATTGCTGCAATTCATTCAGTTTTCTGGTCAACGCCGTCAGACGATAATTTAATTCATTCTTCTGGCGAATAATCTCATATTTTCGATATGCGAAAACTAAGAGAGACATACTAAACTCCTACCTGAATTTGTTGTAACTAACCTTTGTAACCTTTTAACCTTTACACATATATAAAAACATGCAACTCAAGTGAATTGCATGTTTTTTGCTATTTTGTAAACTTTTGTTACAATGAGTTCTTTTCAATAACTTTGTCAATCAATCCGTAATCCTTTGCTTCGTATGCAGAAAGGAAGTGATCACGTTCACAGTCTTCCTTAACTTTTTCGTAAGGCTGTCCTGAATTTTCTGCAATAATACTGATTAACATTTCTTTCATTCTTAAAATTTCTTTTGCTTCAATTTCAATATCAGTTGCCTGACCTTTTGCGCCGCCTAAAGGCTGGTGAATCATAATTCTGGAGTTTGGAAGCGCCATTCTCTTTCCTTTTGCACCGGAACAAAGCAAAAATGCTCCCATTGATGCCGCATCGCCAAGACAAATTGTGCAAACATCCGATTTAATAAGGTTCATGGTATCATAAATTGCCATTCCGGCTGTGATGACTCCGCCCGGGCTGTTTATGTAAAGCATGATGTCTTTTTCGTTATTTTCGCTGTCTAAGAGTAATAATTGCGCAACAACAGAGTTGGCAACATCATCATCAATTTCTGAGCCCAGAAAAACGATTCTTTCTCTTAAAAGTCTGGAAAATATATCAAATGATCGTTCGCCCCGTGAGGATGCTTCGATTACCGTCGGAACATAGCCCATAATTCTCATGTAAGTTTCTTGATCCATTTTTCTCTCCTAATTTAATATAATTATTATATTATAAAAATAATTCTTCAACAATCTTCCGTATGATTTTAAGTGGCAGGACAATATCATCATTCACGCAGAAACTGTCGTTCTGAATTTTTATAATTCGGCAAGTTCCGGCAATTCATTAATTTTATAAAACATTGATGCTGCCTTTTGAAAGTTTTCCGGCGATTTGCTCACGTAAAATTTTTCAAATTTTTGACTGCCGTTATTGCTTATAAGCCCTTTGCTTTCTAAATCCTTTTTAATAATTTTGGCAAATTCAACGGACGGATTGATAAAAATTTCTTTCGGTGCAAATTCGGATAACACATTAAGAAGATAAGGGTAATGAGTGCAGCCGAGAATTATTTTTTCAGGTTTGTTTTTTAGCATTTCATCCATTTTTTCTTTTACGGAAATTCTGGCCTCCTGCGTGTTTTCATCCCCGTTTTCCACTATTTTAACCCAGCCGGGGCAGGCAATTTCAAACACTTCCATATCAGGGTTGTGTTTTTGAATTTCTCGTTTGTAACAGTGCGTATTTATTGTGGCATGAGTTGCAAAAACCCCGATTCTTTTTACGGGAAGTTCTGCTATAGCTTTGGCAACAGACTGAATTATTGGATAAATTTCATAATTGTAATTGTTTTTTAATTTTTCATAAACAACGGCTGATGTTGTATTGCATGCCATTACAACTGCTTTTGCGTTTTTCAGTTCCAAAAACTTGAAAATCTTGTCAGCAAATCCCAAAAGTTCAGTTTCTGTTTTTTCACCGTAAGGCATATTTTTTGTGTCGCCAAAGTAAATATAATTTTCATCCGGCAGAAGTTTTTTTACCTGTTCATAAACTGTCACTCCGCCTACACCTGAGTCAAAAAATCCTATCGGGGCATTATTTGATTTGGTCAAAATAGTTCTCAACTCCTTCTACTATGGCTTTTGCTGTGGCTTTCTTTCGGGCAGAACCGTTCAGTTCAGCTCTTTCCTTATCGTTTGAAATAAATCCTATTTCCATTAATATTGCAGGATCCGTTGTGTGGTTTATTACATAGAATTTAGATTTAAACAGACCCCTGTTTTTGGTATCTATTGCGCTGGCAAGAGAAGCATGAAGCGTTTGGGCAAGAAGCAGACTTTCCTGATGGTAATAATGCGTTTCAACGCCGCTTGCTTCGGTGCCTGTGCTTGAATTTACGTGAATACTTATGAAGATATCCGGTTCAAAGTTTTCGCTGATTGCGACTCTGTCCTGAAGAGAAACATATTCGTCGCCGTCGCGGGTCATTTGAACAATATAACCTTTTTTGACAAGCATATCGCGAACTTGTTTGGCTACATCAAGAGTTATATCTTTTTCATTAATATTGTTTCTGATTGCACCGTAATCACTGCCGCCGTGGCCTGCGTCAATTACTACTTTTCTGATTCCTTTTCCCTGAGGTTTTGGTTGTGTGACAGGAGGAGCCACCGGCTCTGATACAATCGTTTGTTTTTTGGGCGCTTTTACGATGATTTTTAATGCTTTTCCGTCCGCACCCAAAAATGTATTTACAAGACTGTTCTGTTCAAGCGGAACAGTTAGTTTCAAACCTATTTTCGGAATCAGGCTAATTTTAGCGTTTGCAAATGCTGTATTTTGAAATGCAGCAATAAAATCATTTTCGTTATAATTTTCTACATTATAAAGATATATAGTGAGTTCTTCGTTTGATCTGTTTATTCCGTGGACAACCGGTGCCGTGAAGGCTAATGTCATTGAACCCGTTTGGTCATCAATCTTTTCCGATGAATATGATATCATGTTGGAAATATTTGAAAAAAGGTTGTAGTTGCCGAGTTTATCCGCGTTTGCTATTAACAAAGATTGATTGTCGCTGGAAATTACCGGAATATATTTTTTTACATCTTCCGTCGTAATTACGATTCTTGCCTTATTCACCGAAAACTGTCCGATTTTAACCGAGTCATAATCACCGATTTTATATTCAGTGTTTCTAATATCTCCCTTGACCAGCGTATTGGGAATATCATAAACAATTCTCAGCGGATTTGTTAAAATCATTGGCTTTTCAATTGTTATTGAGCCGAACCCGTTTAATAAAACCGCATTTTGTTTCGGCGTAATACTGTCAATATAATATTTGGTATTTAATTTCAACTCTTTTTTTGACGTATGCTGCGTGTTAAACGCCTCTTGAATCTGAGTAACAACGTCATCCTGCGGGGTTTCCGGAGTAGTCATCGTCAAATATTCATAAAAATCACTTGCTGATGCATGGTCATCTCGATAAATATTCTGGAAATAATCATTCTGGCAGGTGTTTATGTCTTTAAACTTTATAATTATATTATTTTTGATTCGAAAGAAATGCACATTTCCCAAATCAAAATCGTCGTCAAAATACATAACAACTCTGACAACATTCGGATTTGTTGAAAATTGGCTGACAATAACCTGTTTAAGCCCGTTTGCAGTAAAAGACCAATCCTGTTTTGGTGTTGTCAAAACAGCAGAATCTATGTCAAAATATGCCCTTGTCGGGTTTTCCATTTTGACAACTTTTATGCTTTTTAGAACGGGTTCCTCCACAGAATCCGGCACCGTCAAAAGTATAAAAGAATTTGAAGTGTCATAATTGAAAGAAGTTACTTTGTACACATCCTCAGCCGATGCTATTTGAGTAAATGTACAAATAAACAGAAAAAATAATATAAAAATTTTGAAAATTATTTTCATAAACTGTTATCCACACAAATATTATAATAAGAATTTATGAAAGATTCAAAATTGTTACATTAAATTAAACTGTTATAATTCATTTTTAATTTTTTTAGCAAATGCCTATTCTGATTGCTTTACAAGCAGCATGAGTCCGGTTTTTTGCCTGCATTTTTTTTATAATAGCACTTACATGCGCTTTGACCGTATGGATGCTTACATAAATTTTTTCTGCGATTTCTTTGTTGTCATAGCCTTCAGACATGTAGCCGAGTATCAAAACTTCTCTTTCCGTAAGATCATAAAGTTTGATGGCTTCCAAATTGGTAATCATATACAATGCCTTTCATTCTTCGTATTTAAAAGTTAAGCATGCTTAACCATGTATATTATTATGTTACATAATCAAAAATAAAAAAAGCAAGCTGATTAATAATAAATCCTTTTTTGAAATAAATTTTTCCGAAATTCGGATAATATAAATTGGGACTTGAAAATAAAAATTTATCTGATAGAATTTTACTGTACCGGCTTTGGTTAATAAGCGTGTGTAGCTCAGTTGGATAGAGTGTTTGGCTACGAACCAAAAGGTCGGGGGTTCGAATCCCTCCACGCGTAAATAAAAAAGACTCTCTTTATGAGAGTCTTTTTTATATTTAATAATTCTTAATAAATTGGCGCATAAATACTTAATATTTTGTAATATCTCGGAAGGGCTCGGCAGAACCCTTTCTCTAATTTGAAAATCATGATAATATATCTGTATTGAAGAGAGTGTTTTGCGTATGACAGATGGTGCGATTATTTCGGGCAATCGGCTTGTGTAGCGGATTTTAGGGGT
>CALVAS010000063.1 GCA_944325585.1 Candidatus Gastranaerophilales bacterium | reverse complement strand
ATTGCATATCATTTTCAGCCAAATGGTAAATTTTAGGAACAATTCCGCTGGTTGAAACAGTCAGGCGCCGTGCCCCAATTTGGAAATTTTCGTTAAATATTTCCATTGCTTTTAATACATTTTCAAGATTCAGAAGCGGTTCTCCCTGCCCCATGAAAACAATATTGGTAACTTTTAATCCGGTATCTCTTTGAATTGTCAAAACCTGTTCAATAATTTCTTTATAATTAAGATTACGCACAAATCCGCGTTTGCCGGTTGCACAAAACGAACAATTCACTGCACAGCCGATTTGAGAACTTACGCAGGCAGTAAGATTTGCTCTGTTGTCAAAACGCATAAGAACAGTTTCAACACATTCTCCGTCAGGATATTCTATTAAATATTTTATAGTCCCGTCAGAACTGACCTGTTTAACTTTTATTTTAATATCCGTAACCGCTGCTTTTTTTTTCAATTCTTCTCGGAATTTTACGGACAAATCAGTCATTTCATCAATATCTTTAACGGATTTTAAGTAAATCCAGTTATGAATCTGGCGCGCGCGAAATTTTGACGCATGCAGTTCATCAGTAATTTCTTCTATTTCAGCTAAACTCAATCCTGATAATATTTTCATTTTGAAATCCTTTTTCGCCGGCAGTTAAATATTTTGTATTTTACACCGGAATTTTTTCTTTATAATATTCCACAATTTCAATCATAGCATGAAGAAGAAGCGTCATTTCTTCCGATTTATTTTTCCAATCGCAAAATCCGCAGGTTACTGGTAATAATGCAAGCGGATTGTCAGGAAAATCGCGGCAAATTTGAGGCCGATTTTCGTAATCCGAACATTTCTTATCTTTTGTCAGTTTCGGACAATGATAAAAATACACCTCATTTTCTTTATTTTGTTCGAGCAATTCTATATACTCGGGATAAACTTTCCGCGCTTCTTCTTTTGATTCATACGGAACAAATACACTCAAAAACTGTCCGGCAAACTTATCGCCGTTTTTTGCACGCTCAGCCAATTCGTCAGGAGAAAACTCGCTGCACGCAAGATTACAGCAGGTTGCGCAACCGCTGCAGTGATAATTTTTGCGTTCGGCAAGAATTTCATTGAACTTTAAATAAATATCTTTTGAAATCTCGTTTTCAAGCATATTCAAAACATCAGCCTGCCACATTTTTCCGGAGCTTCCAGACGGGAATTGCGTAAAAACATCACCTTCAACATCAGAAGGTTTCATTCCATCAATTCGTTTTTGAAGTTCGTTTGCTGAATACTTAAAAACTTCCCTAAACTTTGCACGCTGATTTTCCAGTATTGAATTTAAATCTTTCATACCAGAATCATAGCATGAAAATCACTACTCTTCTTTCTATTCTGCTTGGGTCATTATACAAAATTCAGAAATATTCAATCTTGCATTTATATTTTTTTCGCAATTTTACTAATTTGTAATATCCCAGCGTCCGCAGGTTCCGCCCCAGCGTGCGATAATGTTGCCTTTTATGTCCTTAATCTTTTCAACATGCTGGATTTCGTCGTTGCCCTCAACAATTGTAATAACTTCACAATTGTTTGAACATCCATTGCATTCGCACGTAATTGAGTGGAAATGCATATCACCGACTTCCCAGCCTTTAAATTTCGTTTGGGCTTCTGTGTACTGATGATTTTCCATTGCAAGAAGCGCTGCCCCTATTGCACCCATTGTTTGATGGTTATCAGGAACAACCACTTTATGACCGAGTGCTTCTTCAAAGGCTTTTACCATTCCCAAGTTTGTAGCAACACCGCCCTGGAAAGTAATTATAGGAAGCAATTCTTTTCCGAGCGCCAGATTTGAAAGATAATTTCTTACAAGCGCCTGACAGAGTCCGTACAACAAATCTTCAACAGGATAACCAAGCTGTTGTTTGTGAATAAGATCGCTTTCTGCAAAAACTCCGCAGCGCCCCGCAATTCTTGCAGGATTTGTTGATTTTAGAGCTGTTTCTCCGAACTTTTCAATCGGAACATTAAGTCTGTTTGCCTGCTGGTCAAGAAAACTTCCCGTACCGGCGGCACAAACCGTATTCATTGCAAAATCCGTTACAATACCGTCGCGAAGAATAATAATTTTACTGTCTTGTCCGCCGATTTCCAGAATAGTCTGAACCCCCGGAACATTTATGCTTGCAGCAACGGCATGGGCTGTAATTTCATTCTTTATAATATCCGCCCCGACCAATGCACCCGCAAGGTTACGTCCGGAACCGGTTGTGCCGACTCCCATGACATTATAATCCGTCAGTTTCTTTGAATAAAGTTCTTTTAAACCTTTTTGAACTGCCATAACAGGTTTTCCGGCTGTTCTTAACATATAACTGTCAACATATTTGCCGTTTTCATCAACAAGTGCTAATTTTGTTGTAACTGATCCTACGTCTATCCCTAAATATACTGTCAAACTCATAATTTACTTCCTTACTCTTATAATCTTCAGCCAAGGGTATTTATATAAAAACAAATGGCCTTTAATAAACTTTCACAATAATTTTAGCATAAAAAAAATATATGTAAAAATCCGACGAAAAATTTTCGAAAAAAAATAGCAGAGCCGGAACTAAAGTTCCGGCTCTGCTTATATGAGATAATACTCATTTCCCTATATTTTTCGATTAACCTTCTGATTTTGTTTTAGTCGGTATTCTCATTGCGTAGAATGAACGAACTACGAAAATCAAAGCTATTACAAGGAATATCCAGCCCGCAATCGGCGCAATGTATCTGAATGAAGCAGATATTGCGATTTCCATTGCAAGAAGTCCGAACAATGTAGTGAATTTGATAATCGGGTTCATTGCAACAGAAGATGTATCCTTGAACGGGTCACCTACTGTATCGCCGACAACAGTTGCTTCGTGAAGCGGAGTTCCTTTTTCTGCAAGGTCAACTTCAACGATTTTCTTAGCATTATCCCAGCATCCGCCTGCATTTGCCATAAATACAGCCTGGAACAGACCAAATACCGCAATTGCAATCAGGTAGCTTACGAAGAACGCTACAGGTGCTGATGTTGTGCAGCACGGTGCTGACAGACATGCAAATGCAAGTGCAAATGCAAACAATGCGATAAAGATATTAATCATACCTTTTTGAGCGTATTGAGTACAAATTTTTACAACTTCTTTTGAATTTGCAACGTTTGCACTCTTACAATCCGCATCGCCCAGTTTAATGTTGTCTTTGATGTATTCGGTTGCGGAATAAGCACCTGTTGTAACGGCCTGCATTGAAGCTCCGCTGAACCAGTAGATTACGGCGCCGCCTGCGAGGAATCCGAGAAGTGTGTACGGGTTAAGTACATTCAAAATCATTTCCGGTTCAATACCGAGAGTTGACTTGATAACAAGAATCAATGAGAAAATCATTGTTGTTGCACCAACTACGGCAGTACCGATTAACACAGGTTTTGAAGTTGCTTTGAAGGTGTTTCCTGCACCATCATTTTCTTCTAAGTATTTTTTAGCATTATCGAAATCGGGTTTGAATCCGAAATCTTTTTCGATTTCTTCTGAAATATTCGGAATTTCTTCAATCAAAGACAATTCATAAACTGATTGAGCGTTGTCTGTTACGGGGCCGTAAGAGTCAACAGCGATTGTAACAGGGCCCATTCCGAGGAAACCGAACGCTACAAGACCGAAAGCAAATACTGACGGATAAATCATCAGAGCTTCCGGAATGAATGTTGACGCTACATAAGCAAGTCCCATCAAAAGAACGATTACCATACCAATCCAGAATGCAGAGAAGTTACCTGCAACAATACCGGAAAGGATAGTAAGCGAAGCACCGCCTTCACGTGAAGCAGTAACAACTTCTTCGGTATGTTTAGCTTTTGGTGAAGTGAATATTTTTGTGAATTCAGGAATCAATGCAGCACCTAAAGTTCCGCAAGAAATTATGCAGGAAAGAACGAGCCACAAGTTTCCTTCCAAATCGCCGAGAAGCCAGTGGCTTACGCCGAAGGTCATTGCGATTGATAATATTGAAGTTAACCAAACAAGGTTGGTCAAAGGTTTTTCAAAATCGAATTTTTCTGTTTTTGCTGCGTAAATTCTGTCTGCAACACCGTTAATCCAGTATGCAACAACAGAAGTTACAATCATCAAGAATCTCATAACGAAAATCCAGGTCAACAGCTGAACCTGATTTTCAGGCCCTGCAACAGCAAGAAGAATAAATGAAACAAGCGCAACACCTGTTACACCGTAAGTTTCAAAGCCGTCAGCAGTCGGACCTACAGAGTCGCCTGCGTTGTCACCTGTACAGTCAGCAATAACACCGGGGTTTCTCGGGTCGTCTTCTTTGATACCGAATTGGATTTTCATCAAATCTGATCCGATATCGGCAATTTTTGTAAAGATACCGCCTGCAACACGAAGAGCAGAAGCACCCAAAGATTCACCGATTGCAAAACCGATAAAACATGCACCTGCGATTTCGCCCGGCACAAACAAAAGAATTGTAAGCATCAGGATTAATTCAACTGATACAAGGCAGACACCGATTGACATGCCTGCTTTCAACGGAATGTTCAATACGTTAAGCGGGTTGCCTTTCAATGATGCAAAAGAAGTTCTTGCGTTTGCAAGGGTGTTCATTCTGATACCGAACCATGCAACGGCATAAGAGCCTAAAATACCGATTACAGACCATGCAAGAATAATCAATACGTTTTTCAGCGGCATTCCTTGCAGATAGCCGAAATAGAAGGCTATACACAGGCCAATCAGAACTTCAAGAACCAGCAGGAATTTACCTTGCTGAATCAGGTAAGTTTTGCAGGTTTCAAAAATTGTATTGCCGACTTCTGCCATTGCAGAGTGGACTTCCAATTTTTTAATCCGCATAAATTCAATAAATCCGAATATCAAACCGATAACGGAAATTGCAATACCGATCAAAAGCAAATTGTAGCTTGAGAGGCTTGCGTCTTTAATACTCGGAACAACTAAATCGGCTTCACTTGCAAGAGCAGGAGAAACCGCGCAAAACAAAGCAGCACAAAGGGCAGCCATTGTTTTGGATGAAAGTGATTTTGTAAACATAAACTCTCCCTCTTTAAATTAAGTCGTTACACGCAGATATTATAATTCAAACTAAAATTTGTGACAAGATTGTAACAAAACTATTCTTATTCTTTCGCAACAAGAATGAGGTTAAAACGAACAGGAAAAATTAACTGAATTATTAAACAATATTGATAAAAAACTCTTTTAAACCTTATACAAATAAGTTACGACCTGACAGCACCAAAACGCAAAAAGAATAATGTTTAATATCATTCCGGATAAAAATACGAAATATCATTTTTTATAATCAGAAAACTTCTTAAAACTATAAGAAACATTATAATCGAAATAATACCACCCACCAAACTTGCTCTATCAAAAAAATAAATTATTAACATCAATACTGCAGGCAATGCCCCAAAATGCAAAACAGCAACATAAGGGTGTCCTTTTATAACATCCCATATAGAAACAGGTATAGTACTGTCAAAATTTCTTAAACTTACATCGGTTTCGTATGTCAAAAATCGCCAGAGAAGAACGCAGAAAAGTGCCAGAGCAAAAAAGCCAAATACTATATTCCCTGATAAAAAAGACGCAACCGTCATTAAATAAAAAACGACAAGCGATAGCGGAAATACTATGCTAAAATAAATATTGCCTTTTAACACATCAAACACCGAAATCTGTATTTTAGCAGCATCTTGCAGCGACTGCAAATACATTTCATCCATGTTTGAATGTTTTATTGCTTTATTATAAATCTTTTTGTCAATTAAATTTTTATCCGACAATTCTTTGAGAGATTTTTTAAAACTTTCTTTAACGATTTTTTCTATTTTTATCAGAAAATCCTCTCTTTGCGGACCGTATACATCAAGTGCCTCCATTTGTTTCAAATTTTTTATTTCAAAGTCATACAAATCCGAATACAGATTATTCAAAACTGTTTCATGTAGTTCTTCGGGCACTCCTGAGGCAATAAGGTCAATGGTTTTGTGAAAAACCCACTCCGCAATAACCTGTACAACTATACTTCGCGAGTAATTATCTTTACAGTTTTCTGAAATTACGCGCTCTCCGGCCCGAACAGAATATTTGTAAACCAAGTCACGAACGTAAATTTCGCTCTCACTGTATTTTTTAGATATTAGACCTCTAATCTGAAACCTCAGCTGATTTGCAAATTCTTTGTAATCAAATTCGTCACTCACTAAACTTTCCTTTTCTTATAAACTCAAATAAACATCTTCCTGCAGTTTAATTTCAAACTCGCTTCCGGCAGGGATTGACACACGACCGCCCTTATAACCGATTGAAAACACCGGAGAACCTGCAAGATTAACGACATAAGCAACAACACCGACAACTGTCGGAATCGGTGAAATTATTACACCGACAGGATTGTTGGCAAGTTTTTTAGAAGTTTCGCGCGTTTTTTTGTAAAATTTATGTCCTTTTTCAACCTGATTAGCCACACCTTTCCAGTACTGGCGCTTGCCTTTTATATTATTTATGAAAATCTTTTTGTGGTTTGCCTTTGTAACTTTTCCGTGAGCGGAGTAAGTACGTCCTCTAAACTGAACTGTTTCGATTTTTAATTCAACGAGCCCGCCGTTACCCGTAATCTGCGGAAGGTGCGAATCAACTACAGATGCCGTAAAAACAGTACCTGCCGGAATAGTCACATATCTTTGATAAACGGGTGTAAGAGAAGTAAAACTTACTTTTGCACCTTCTCTCAAATAGTCAGAGACCAGATTGTTTGATTTAAGGCGGAATTTTGTGCCTTTTTTGATTTTTATTGCGGTAAAATCATCCTGTGTTAAGGTTGTTCCCGGAAGATTTTTATTAACTTTTTTTCTTGTCGGCTCAGATACTACAGGGGTTGTTTTTGGCGGAGCAGAAGTCGTTGTTGTCGTTGTAGACGGGGCTTTTGGCTTTGTTGTTACTGTTTTTGAGGGGGCTGCGGTCTTTGGCAAAGGCGGAAGGTTTTCCTGCTCAAGTTTTGAAGGATTGTAATTTTTTCTGATTTCTTCATCCACGGACAGATCAAGCTCTAATGCAAGAGAAGGCATCATTACGCCGAACATCACACACAATAACAAAACAACCTTTTTCACAAATCTCCCTCTTATTAAATTAACAGCGTCAGGCCTGCAAAACTTAACGAGTTACAAACCTGACGCTATTTTACTATATTTTTACTTGCTTAGCAATTCGTTAATTGCTTTAGCGGCTTTTTTACCGGCACCCATTGCGTTAATTGCGTTAGATTCCCCGACAGGCGCAACGTCACCGCCTGCATAAACAGTCGGAATATTTGTTGCACGGGTTTCGCCGTCAACTGTAATATAGCCTTTTTTATCTGTAATTATTTCAATGCCGTCGGCTTCTGCTGAACGCTGAATAATCGGGTTCGGGCCCGTGCCGAGCGCAACGATTACTGTATCAAGGTCAACGGTTTCAATTTTACCGGTCGGAACAGGTTTGCGTCTTCCGCTTTCATCAGGTTCGCCAAGTTCCATAACTTCCAGCTCAACAGCTTTTACGTAACCTTCTTCTCCGATAATTTCTTTCGGCGCATAAAGGAACTTGAAGATAACGCCTTCTTCTTTTGCGTGGCGGATTTCTTCCAAACGAGCCGGAAGTTCTTTTTCCGTACGGCGGTAAATGATGTAAACTTCTTCAAAACCGACTCTGACAGCAGTTCTTGCAGCATCCATCGCAACGTTTCCGCCGCCGAACACGGCAACTTTTTTGCCGACTCTTAAAGGTGTCGGGCTGTCGGGCTGGCCTGCATGCATAAGGTTTACACGTGTCAAAAATTCGTTTGCGGAGAAAACACCGTTAAGGTTTTCGCCCGGAACGTGGAGCATTTTCGGCAATCCTGCACCTGAACAAATAAATATTGCATCAAATCCATCATCTTTTAATTGTTTGATTGTAATAGATTTGCCGACAACAACGTTAGTGTGGAATTCTACTCCCATAGCCTTGAGGTTTGTAATTTCTCTGTCCAAAACAGTACGCGGAAGTCTAAACGGCGGAATACCGTATCTTAAAACACCGCCGAGTTCATGAAGTGCTTCAAATACAACAACTTCATGCCCTGCTTTTCTTAAATCAGCAGCAGCCGTAATTCCGGCACAACCTGAGCCGACAATTGCAACTTTCTTTCCGGAAGGTTTAATTTCAGGCATATCGGCTTTTGTATTGTCCCCGACATATCTTTCCAGTGCACCGATTGCAACAGGAAGCCCTT
>CALVAS010000062.1 GCA_944325585.1 Candidatus Gastranaerophilales bacterium | reverse complement strand
CTTTTCCCGGAACACCTTCCGGATAATTCATTGGACGCAGCAATTTTTCGGCATTATCGATGTAGTTGAATATATCTTTTTTATCCCATATGTGATTGCCTGAAGTCATACAATCAATGCCGTATGATGATAATTCGTTATAATTCTTTTCTGTCAGCCCGAAACCATGAGACGCATTTTCAACGTTCGCAATAACAAAGTCAGGTTTTTCGTTGTCCGGCATATTTTCCAGATAACTTTTTACGGCATTACGTCCGGGCTTGCCAACGATATCACCGAAAAAAAGCATTTTTATATTTTTATCATCACCTGACATATTTATTACCTCTTGCCTTCCCGTTTTGGAAGAATTGAATTTTTACGTTTCTAATTTTTTAAATTCAATTTGTTATTTTTTATTTAATTTAACCCCCGCCCGCCAATGGACGAGGGTTAAATTTTATTTTGCTATTTCTGTTGTTCTGAATTCACGAACGACTGTTACTCTGATTTGTCCCGGATAATCAAGCTCATCTTCGATTCGTTTTGCAACATCACGTGCCAGTTTTTGAGAAGCTAAATCATCAAATTTTTCGGCTTCTACAATTATACGAACCTCACGACCTGCCTGAACCGCAAAAGATTGTTTGATACCGTCGTAGCTGTTTACGATTTCCTCAATTTTTTGGAGACGCTTGATGTAAATTTCAAGTGTATCACGTCTTGCCCCCGGACGGCCTGCGGAAATTGCATCCGCAACTTTTACAAGAACCGCTTCAATCGTATTTGCAACAACATCATCATGGTGAGCTTCAATTGCATGAATAACTTCGGGGCGTTCGCCGTAACGTGAAGCGAGTTCAACGCCAAGCTGTATGTGGGTGCCTTCCTGAGTTTGGTCAACGGCTTTTCCGATATCATGAAGAAGTCCTGCGCGTTTTGCAATCATTTCGTTTGCACCGAGTTCTGCCGCAAGCATTCCCGCAATATGTCCGACCTCAAGAGAGTGTTTCAAAACATTTTGACCGTAGCTTGTTCTGTAATAAAGCCGGCCTAAAGTTTTGATAAGTTCTTTGTTTAAGCCCATAACACCCATATCAAGCGCGGCATTTTCACCTTCACGCCAGATTTTCTTTTCAATTTCTTCACGGGCTTTATCAACCATTTCTTCAATTCTTACAGGGTGAATACGGCCGTCGACAATAAGTTTTTCAAGTGCAAGTTTTGCAATCTCGCGGCGCACAGGATCAAAACTTGATAATACAACGGCTTCAGGAGTATCATCAATAATCAGGTCAACACCTGTTAAAGTTTCAAGTGCACGGATATTCCGGCCTTCACGTCCGATTATACGGCCTTTCATTTCGTCGTTCGGAAGCGCTACAACTGAAACTGTTGTTTCAACAACCTGCTCTATCATACATCTCTGCATTGTTGTTGACAGAATTTCTTTTGATTTTTCAAGCGCAGTTTCTTTTATTTTTGCTTCGTTTTCACGTATAAGCTGCATTTGTTCCTGAGCCAGATCGTGCTTAAGCTGGTCAAGAAGCATGTTTTTAGCTTCTTCAGCACTCATGCCTGCAATGCGCTCAAGTTCTGTTGTCTGCTTTTGAACTATTTCCGCCAGATAATCTTCTTTATCAAGAAGTTCGTCTATTTTCTTTTGAACCTGTATTTCTTTTTCCGTATATTCCTGAATTTTGTCTTCAAGAACATCTTCCCGTTTTGCAAGTTTTGTTTCTATTCTTGCGATTTCCTGTCTTCTTTCTCTTTCTTCTTCGTTTAATTTTTCTCTGTCGTTTTGAAGCTCTTCAATTGCTTTGATTTTTGCTTCTTTAAGAAGGATTTTCTCTTTCTCCTCTAATGCGTTTCTGTCTTTCTCAATGTCATTTAAAACGGACTTAACTTTGTTTTGCTGGATAATCAGCACAGCGACTAATGCTATTACCACAATAATCGCGATAATTAATAAAAAATCCATGAAGTTTTTTACCTTATCCTTTTCTATTTTTTAATAATACACGCAACGCCCGATACATATATCCTATCGAGCTTTCACCAAATTAATATTTAAATGAACTTCATTGCATATATATCCAAAAAATATTTGCCTACTACATCTGTCAACATCATATCATGCAAATATGATTTTGTATAGTGGAAATTTATTTTTTGATACAAACGAATTAGTTGATTTTTTACTTTGCGTTTTTTTGCCAGACTGTGTAAACAGTAAAATCTCCCATACCGCGTGTATAGCATTTGGCGGATATTACGGGGGTGAACCTGTTATCTTTATGCAGGGCTTTTAAAAGCGGGGATTTTATCCGCAAATATTCATTATTCATTTCATCAAAAAATATTTCATCTTTCGGAGTAAACTTGTCTGCCTGATAAACGTGTTCTTTTTCATCCGTACCGAGAACAAAAAATCCGCCCGGAAGAAGTTTGTCGTAAACTTTGTCAACAATATCCTCAAGAACTTCTTCCTTATTTGTATTCCAAATTTTATTTAAAGTTTCTTCATCGTAAATTCTTCCGAAAGGATGGTTATTTGTCAAATGATAGAGAGCATTTCTGAAAAATACCGCACCAACCTGTTTGTCGGGTTGAATATTTGCAATATTCCTGATGTCGCCTTTTTGAAATTTAAAATTATTTCTGTATTTATCTTTTACTCTAAAATATTTTTCATCGTTAAAAACATGGAGAGAATTTAGATTGGAATCAAAAGTTTCACCAAGAAGCGAAAGTTTTGGTGCAGGCACTTCTTCCATTATTTGATAAAAACGATTTTTAATAAAATCATACATCGGGTCAAGGTTTTTATCGTCAATCAGAAAACTGTCATACAAAGCATTATGAACCATATAAATATTATTTTTTGCAAGTTTAAGAGCTTTATCAGAAGTGTCGTAACAATAAATTTTATATTTATTATCATCATTTTTGTTATCATTTATAAGAGAGTGCAGCGAAATTGCTTCCTCACCGTTTGAACAGGCAAAATCCATTATATCCGCCCCGTTTGGAAAGGTTTCTTGTATAAGTCTGGCAACACCGATTAACGTTGAAAAGTCTCTGTAAAAGGCAGTATCAAGAAACAGATTTTCATCCCCGTCAGTTGCTTTGAGACTTGTAAAATTAATACGGAAATTTGCAGGGCGCGTTTGGGATGAGTAATCTGAATTTAACAAGTTTGCAGATGATACAGAATTATTATTTTTTCTGACCTGTCTGGTGCGAAAATTATTATTAAAAGTTACGGGATAAATTTTCATATATGACTTTCAAAATCCGTCAAATTATATTTTGAACGATTAAGAAAATTAAATTTACATTTCTTCAAATCAGTTGTATAATCAAAGTGTTAAAAGGAGAGAACTTATGGAAATTAAAGTATCTGAAAACACAGCTTCAACTGCATGTGAGGTGCTTGTTATCAACAAATTTGAAGGCGAAAAGACTTCTGTTGAACTTGCGAACCAATATGCAGTGGACAAAGATCATTTTGAAGGAAAATTCTGTGAAACTTATTTAATTCATACGCTCGGCAAGATTCCGGCAGACAAAATTTTGATTGTCGGATTCGGAAAGAAAGAAGAATTCGACGCAAATAAAATGCGGGAAGCCGTTGCAAAAGCCATTAAAAAATTACAGCAGATAAAAGCAAAAAATGCTGTTTTTGATTTTGACATTAATGCTGATTACGGCAAATCAGCCGCAATCGGAGCATTAATTGCCGATTATGCTTTTGACAAATACAAAAATAAAAAAGCCGACAGAGTTGATGAAATAACTTTTACTAAATTCAGCGAAAAAGAAGTTAAAGAAGGCATTATTTTTGCAAACGCAATGAAACTTACCCGCGATCTTGCAAATGAACCCGCTCAATATGCAACTCCGTCAAAACTTGCAGAAATTGCAAAAAATATTGAAGGTGTTACAACACAAATTTTTGATAAGGATGAAATTTCTCGTATGGGAATGGGTGCCTATCTTGCAGTCGGACAAGGAAGCGTTCAGCCGCCGAAATTTATTCATATGAAATACACCGGCAAAAACATAAAGAAAAAAATCGCTCTTATCGGAAAAGGCATTTGTTTTGACTCCGGCGGACTTGATATTAAACCGCCGTCATCAATGCTTACAATGCGTGATGATATGTCAGGAGCCGCATGTATTTTAGGCGTAATGAGCGCATTAAACTATCTGGAACCTGATGCGGAAATTCATGGAATTATTGCGGCCTGTGAAAATATGCCCTCAGGAAGTTCTTATAAACCTGGGGATATTCTGACTGCAAAGAACGGAAAGACTATTGAAGTTGACAACACTGACGCAGAAGGCAGACTGACTCTTGCTGATGCATTATGTTATGCTTGCGAACTCGGCGTTGATGAAGTAATAGACATTGCAACTTTAACAGGCGCATGCATGGTTGCATTAGGCACCGTTGCATCAGGAGTTATGGGTAACGACAAAGAAATGATTAACCGTTTGATTGAAACAGCAAAATCCAGCGGTGAAACTTACTGGGAATTACCTATGTTTCCGGAATATAAAGACAGTCTGAAATCAGACATTGCCGATATGAAAAACACAGGTTCAAGATACGGCGGAGCCTCAACTGCCGGCGTATTTCTGCAGGAATTTGTCAACGGGCCGAAATGGTGCCATATTGACATTGCGGGAACCGCATTCTTAGAAAAACCGCAGAAAGAATTCATCTCCGGCTCAACCGGCGCAGGAGTCAGAACTTTATTAAACTATGTAAAAAACATATAAAAATTTTTACTAAGACCGGCCTGCGGAAATAAATTCCGCAGGCCGGTCTGCTTTATGCTTTATTCTTTAAAGAAATTCTCAATACCGTCAGCGATTGCCTTCGCAGTCTGTTCCTGAACTTCTTCATTAATCAAATTTGCATTATCAGAAGGGTTTATCAGATAACCGGTTTCAATTAAAACACTAAGCGCTTCCGTATTTCTTACAACCGCAAAACTTGCCTGACGCACACCGTCATCCTCAAACGGAAGCTGTGAAACCATTGACTTTAATATTTTGTCAGCCAGAGGTTTTGCCTGCGGATAATAATAAAAAACAGATGTTCCTTTATTCTCGTTCGGATCCATATGATCAGGAAGAGAATTTCCGTGAATACTTATAAAAATTGCAGCATTATTTTGGTTTGCAATTTCAATCCTCTCATTCAAGCCGATTGTTTCATCACCGTTTCTTATCGTTATGACTTTTGCTCCGCGCGATTTTAATTCATTTACAAGTTTCTTTGCAATTTCCAGATTCACATCCTTTTCTTTATTGCGCAAACACCCTACAGCACCCGTTTCATCTCCGCCATGGCCCGCGTCAACTGCAATCCTTATATTTTTTAACGGTTTCTCCTTTTTGCACTGCGGAACTTTACGAATTTTTAAAACAAATGTATTTTCTTCAAACTTCCCGCTGTACCCGAGGAGTTTCTGTTTTAAAGGGAATTTGAATGAAAATGTATTTTCCGGTTTGCCTTCCACATTGTAAAATTTAACAATAAACGGATGTCCGTCCTCTATAACATACGGGATTTTTTTATCAAATTCTATTTTAAAAACATAAAACTCCTTATCTGCAACATTTTCTCTTTTCAAAAGATGAGCAGGAGTAATTTCATCAGACGGACTGACATCTTTTATTGCAACCCAGGCTGATTTTGAATCACTTAAACGAACTTTATAAAACCCGTTCTTTTCTCCGGTAACAATAAGCGGAATTCCTTCCTGATAATGCGCGATTCTGTTAATCCCGCCATCATTAGCACTTGACCGGAGAGGCACGTTATCTTTGATTGTTGTAAAGATTCTGGAACCTTCATAAAAAATCTCCGGTTTGCTTGAGGCGGAAAAACCTGCAGAAGATTTCGGACGATTTATATTAAATATTTGTTTTTCATTTCCCGATTCAATTACAAATTTATTTTCACCTGTTTTTAATTTAACAGCGTATGCAAACCCTCCGGATTCATGCACCGGAACAGGCTCGCCGTTAATTGTAAGCGGAACTCCGGTTTCTGCACTGCCGGTAAAAAATGTCGACGGAGAATTGATTGTCACACTGTTTTGTTTCGGATAAACAATATCCAGTGCATATGCAGTCTGCGCAATTAAGATAACCAACAATAAATATAATATTCTCATACTCTTAATTATATTATTTAATTTTACAAATACAAACACTTATCAGGTAAATATTCGTTAATATTTCATGATTTTAATATTCCTTATGCTAAAATATTAACTGAATAAGGGGAGTAATCCGTGAGAGAAAAACAAATTGAACGGACAAAAGAAAAGAGATTCAAACGTTTTGACAGATTACTAAGCTGTCTGCATATATTTTTTGTAGGGTTTGCAGCTGCTCTGGTAATCTATTTGTTTTTCATAATGGTAATCGACACAGGAAAATACAGAGTTCGGGCTCAAAATCAGCGGGCCGGCAGAACATTTTCAATGCGCGGCGACATTTATGACAGAAACGGAATAAAACTTGCCACAGATAAAGTTTACTCGGACGTTTACGCGCACCCCGAAAACTATGACAGCACACCGGAAGAACTTGCCAAACTGCTTGCACCGATTTTAAAAATTCCAAAAGATCAGCTTGCGGAAACTTTAAAAAAGCCGGGGCCGGTCATTACAATAAAAAAAGATATTGACAGAAATGCAGCAAAAGAAATTGCCCAGCTTCATCTCAGAGAAATATCAATGGGCAAAAAAAACACAAGAGAATATCCGCAAGGCACGTTAGCGGCTCATGTTCTTGGATACTATAACTTTGACGCCGATATCGCAAACGGAGTCGAATATACAGCAAAAGACAAACTGGAAAATGTTGAAAATGCAGTTAATTTTCAAAGCACGCGCGACGGAAAAATTATTTATGACGTAACAACAGATCCCATTGCGACAACACAAAACCCGAAAGGTCAGGACATAACTCTGACTATTGATGCGGCGATTCAGCATATCTGCGAAAAAGAACTTGAAAAAATGGTTACGGAAAAAGAAGCTCTCCGCGGAACGGTTATCGTTATGAATCCGAAGAACGGTGAAATTCTTGCATATGCGGTTTATCCGGCATATGATCCTAACAATTACAAAAAAGCAACACAGGAACAAATTAAAAACTGGACGCTTACAGATGTTTTCCCGCCCGGTTCAACTTTCAAAATCATCACGGTTGCTGCGGCAATGAGTCTTGGCAAAATCAATGAACATTCAAAAATCCTTGATACAGGAAAAACTAAAATAGGCAATTGGGAAATCAAAAACTATGATTATGATGTTCACCCGTATCCCGGAGAAATTTCGCTCGAATACCTCTTTGAACATTCAAGCAACATCGGAGCAATAAACGTTGCAAAAACAATGACTCCGAAAGAGTTTTATGATGTATTAAAGAATTTCGGTTTCGGTTCGCGCACGGGAATTGATTTGCCGGGTGAATCCTCCGGACTTCTCCCCTACTGGGCACAATGGGATAAAGGTATTCAGGCAACAATGTCCTACGGCTACGGAACCTCTGTAACTGCAATGCAAATGGTTTCGGCAGTTCAGGCTCTTGCAAACAACGGAGTCAAAATCACCCCCCACATAATAAAATACCCTCAAGAAGAATATGATCAAAAAATTCATTACACGCAGGTCGTAACACCGGAAACGGCCAGAACAATTACAAAACTTCTTGCCGCAGGTATAAACAACGGACGTTCAAATATTAAACTTGATAATTATAATGTTGCTGCAAAAACAGGAACTTCAAGAAAACCAAAAGAAAACGCAGCAGGTTACACACCTTATATGTACACTTCAACAATAGGTTATCTGCCGGCAACAGATCCGCAGATTTTGATTTATGTAATGGTGGACAGCGCAAAAGTCGGCGCAATCTGGGGGAACACTGTAGCAGGCCCTGTATTCAGAGAAGTTGCAATGCAGACAGCCAGAATTTTAAATATAAAACCCGACAAAATTAAACGCAAAACAGAAGATTAATATTAAGGAGAGATGATAAAAGATGAAACTTGATGAATTAATTGAACATTTAGACTACAAAGATTTAACTGATTTCAAGAATGTTGAAATTACAGGGATTTCATACAACTCAAAAACAACAAAGCCCGGAGATATTTTCGTGTGCTTGACGGGTGAATACACTGACGGACATGAATATGCAAAGAATGCAATCGAAAACGGTGCCGTTGCTCTGCTTGTCGAACACAAAGTCGACGCCGGCTGTAAAATCCCGCAAATTATGGTTTCATCAACCAGACACAAAATCGCGGATATAGCGGACAGATTTTATTCCAGCCCTTCAAAAGGCATCAATTTAATCGGAATAACAGGAACAAACGGCAAAACAACAGTCACTCACCTTATACAAAAAATTCTTGAAGAAAACGGACAAAAATGTGCGCTTATCGGAACTTTAGGCTATAAACTGACTTCCAACGGCGAATACCGCGATGCAAAACACACAACCCCGCAGGCTCCGGAACTTCAGGCAACATTAAGAATGATTAAAGATGTGGAAAAAATCGACAACGTTGTAATGGAAGTAAGTTCACACGCGCTTGAACAAAATCGTGTGGGCGGCTGCCAATTTAACGGAGCAGTTCTTACAAACCTTACACAGGATCATCTGGATTATCACATTACAATGGATAACTATTTTGAAGCCAAGGCGCTTTTGTTTAAAGGTCTTGCGGAAGGCGATTTTGCCGTAATTAATCTTGATGACAATTATGCGGAAAGATTTCTGTCTGTAATCCCCGAAGGCGTCAGAGTTTT
>CALVAS010000061.1 GCA_944325585.1 Candidatus Gastranaerophilales bacterium | reverse complement strand
CCTCTGATAAATACATCAAATTGAATTTCAGAAACCGCGTCTATAGATTGACTGGCTGTTTTATGGAAGCCTTTGTAAGTTAAAAAGCCCACAAATGCGGCGAGAATTATTCCGATTATAATAACATAATCAACAATCCTGAGTTTCTTAAACATATTTAAAAAGTTTTCCATAATGTTCTCCTATAAAATATTTTCAACCGCACAAAGCAGCTGGCTTACTGTTGTTGTTGCGCATCCGTATTGTTTAACAACAAGGCTTGCCGCAACGTTTCCGATTAAAGCCGCATAAACACTGTCGGCGCCTGCTGCAAGCGCAAGCGTGTAAACTGCGGTAACTGTATCCCCTGCACCTGTTACATCAAAGACTTCGGATTTATTAAATACAGGAAT
The DNA here is from genome assembly GCA_944325585.1 of Candidatus Gastranaerophilales bacterium. Lineage (GTDB taxonomy): Bacteria > Cyanobacteriota > Vampirovibrionia > Gastranaerophilales > Gastranaerophilaceae > Scatenecus. Next base: position 8,567 of record CALVAS010000061.1, on the reverse strand, counting down.
TTTTGTATATTTTTTATTCGGCTCGGTTACAAACATTCCGTCCGCTCCGCAGGTTATCAAAACAGATTTTGCTCTTGTTTCTCTTAAAAGTTTGTCGCCTGCTTTTTTCAAATCTTCTTCGTTATTTATTTCAAACCCGACGGATTTTTGTGTATCCGGAAGATTCGGCGTCATTGATGTTATGTTTTTGTAAATTTCAAGATTTTTTTGAGCGTCAACAACTATTATTTTTTTATGCTTGTTTGCAAATTCAATTGTTTTTTCAATAACTTTTTTTGTCAAAGTTCCGATGTGATAATTTGAAAGAATAACAGCATCAACTGTCGGAATTACTTTTTTTATATTTTCAATAACTTTGTTTTCGGTTTCTTTAGAAAGCTCGTCTTTAGTCTGGCGGTCTATACGCACAATCTGCTGTGTAATTGATGTTGAAATACTGCCTGAAATTCTTGTTTTTGTTGTGGTTTTGCGACTCGGGTCTTTAACCATATATTTAGAACTGACGTTTGCCTTACGGAACGCTTCTTCCAATTGTCCTGACTGGTAATCGTCTCCGCAAACACCGATTACTTCAACTTTTCCGTTGTTTAAAGTCGCTGCGTTGTGAGCAGCATTGGAGGCCGCACCGAGGATAATATTTGTTCTTGTATGCTGCAAGATTAACACCGGAGCTTCACGCGAAATCCTTTCCGTGTCTCCGTATATCATTTCATCAATTGCAAGGTCGCCGACAACAAGAATTTTCGGCTCACTCAATCTTTTAATATATGCTATTAATTTCTTTTTATCTACATCCATAACCGATTTCCAAATTTTCCTTAATCTTATCACAAACAAAATTTATAGCAAAAAATGTCGCTTTTAAGCGTGCCGTGGGGATGGCTTAATCAACATATCCGCAATTCCGTCTGCGCCGTCAAAGTTCCTTTCGCGCATAATTTTTGACGCTTTTTCTCTGTCGTAATCAAGCAGTCTGTGTTCGGCTTCAAAACTTCCGTTATTTATGTCAAGAATTAAATAGCAGGATTTTAAATCTTCTGTCATCGGACGTCCTACACTGCCGTCATTGATTACGGTTTGTTTTGTTCTTGTTTGATACCCTGCCGGCCCGTGGGTGTGTCCGCAAAGAATCAAATCAGCGTCTGTGCCGGAAATTATTTCTTCAACCTCCTCAATTGGAAGGTTCGGAAGAATATCTTCGTTGTTGCGTCTTGGCGAACCGTGGACAAGCAGTATTTTTACTCCTTCAATTTCAAGTTCCTTTTGCGGTTCAAGATTTTTCAAAAATTCCTTCTGGTCATCCCGTAAAACTTTCACGTCTTCTCTTAGTGCTTTTGCCATAAGAGGAAAAGTGTTAAGCATATTTTGAAAAAGTTCCTGTGAAAAATCAACAATTAGTTTATCTGTGTTTCCCTGAATTATTGTCCAATCTTTCTGCTTCATTATAAAATCAACTGTTTCAACAGGTTGCGGGCCAGCCATTGCAAGGTCGCCGAGACAGAAAATTTTGTCGCATTTTTGCTCTTCAATATCTTTTAAAACAGTTTTTAAAGCCTCCAGGTTTGCATGAATATCCGAAATCACCGCAATTTTCATAAATATTTCCTCTCTTTAATTTTTGTATCTGATTATTTTGTTGACTGGATTCTGAAACCCCTTCAGAATGACCGCCAAAATCCATTTTTAAAAATATATCTAATAAATTTTTCTTTATGATAGCATGAAAACATGATTGAAAGACGCAAATCAAAACAAATAAATATCGGAAATGTTAAAGTCGGCGGCGACGCGCCTGTCAGTGTTCAATCAATGTGCAATACTGACACCCGTGATGTTGAAGTAACTTTGTATCACATAAATGAACTTGCAAATGCCGGCTGCGAGATTGTAAGGCTTGCGGTTTTAAATGCTGATGCGGCAGCTGCAATAAAAGAAATTGTGAAAAAATCACCGGTTCCGCTTGTTGCAGACATCCATTTTGATTACAAACTGGCAATTGAATGCTTGAACAACGGAATTCATGCGCTTCGTCTGAATCCGGGAAATATCGGTAAACGTGAGAATGTTGAAAAAGTCGTTAAACTTGCAAAGATTAATCAGACACCGATTCGTATAGGAGTTAATGGCGGCTCATTAGAAAAAAATCTTCTTGATTCTGACATGCCGCTTGCTGAAAAAATGGTTAATAGCGCAATGGGGCATATTCGGATTTTAGAGGATTTGGATTTTGATTTGATAAAAGTTTCTCTGAAATCATCAGATGTTATGACAACAATTGAGGCTTACCGTTTAATTGCTGAAAAAATTCCATATCCGCTTCATCTCGGAGTGACAGAAGCCGGAACCATGCGTCAGGGATTAATCAAATCTTCAATAGGGCTCGGAACTCTTCTTGCCGAAGGTATAGGTGATACAATAAGAGTTTCGTTAACTGAAAGTCCTGTTGAGGAAGTGAGTGCAGGATTTGATATTTTGAAGGCTCTCGGGCTGCGCAAAAAAGGTGTTAATTTTATTTCCTGCCCTACCTGCGGCAGAACACAAATCGATTTAATATCACTTGCAAAACAGGTTGAAGAGCGCTTTAAGGATATTGAATCTCCTATAACAATTGCAACAATGGGATGTGCGGTTAACGGTCCGGGAGAAGCAAGGCATGCAGACTTTGGAATTGCCGGCGGCGTCGGCGAAGGGCTTGTATTCCAAAAAGGCGAAATTGTTGCAAAAGTTCCCGAATCCGAACTTCTTAATAAGTTGGATGAAATTGTAAGAAAATCATACAAATAATCCATTCTTTTTTTGTGTAAAGAAATTATAATACTTTTGTCATTATCTAAAATTACTATTATAATCTGAATATACAGAGGTGGATTTATGAAAACAAAAATTTTATTACTTACAGGTATTCTCGCATTGGCAGCTATTCCGGCAAATGCGGAACTTACTGTAGATGATGTTTCATCACGCGAATATTTGATGAACCATGGTCATTCTGGGGTAACGGCTGATATTGTAGAATTGGCGAAATCTTCCGTTAACGGTTCAAAAGCTGATTTGCCAGTAGATCACAAATACGATAATAAACCGCTGATTTACAAGTGGGTTGATAAGGCGTTTATTTATCTGGATCCTGCTTTGGATAACGGAAAATTCATGCGGGAAGATATAAAATATACACCGACTGTTGATGATTTATAAGAAAATTTTGCTGGCATTGCCTCTGGTGTCAATATTATTAGTTTCAGGATATCCGCCGTCTATTGCATTAGGCAGCGGATATTCACAGTATGAAAATTTGAACTTTGATACATCATATATAAATCCGGTTTCTGTCAGAAAAGAAGCTGATGAATATTTTGTAAAGGCATTTGACAGTGCAACTGAAGAAGATCAGACTAAATATTATCAATATGCGATGCAGAAATATTATCTTCTTTCAATAGCTGAACCTTATAACTATTATCCTTACGTTCAAATGGCACGTATTCATGATGAACAAAATGAGGAAAAACTCGCAAAAAAGAATTATTACCATGCTTTTAATCTGGACAAAAATAATCCGTATACCAATTTCTATTTTGCTGAATTTCATAAAAAGCGTGAAATGTATAATAAGGCTTTAAAATATTATTTGATTGCATATAATAACGGGTACAGGGATAATTATGTTACGAATTTGAAATTGGCGGAACTTTATGAAAAACTGGGTGATTTGAAGAAGTCAAAGGAGTTATATGAAAAACTGAATGGCATAAATCCAGCAGACAGTGCAATACAGGAAAAAATCCAAAATTTAAATGAATTAGACTATGAAAATTCCGAATATTACCATTTTATCAGGGAGTAAATGATGACATTAAAAAAAATTTTGCAAATATTGATAATATTTATTTTGCTTGTATCCGGCAAGGCTTTTGCTCTGGAAAGTCTGGATAACAGTAATGATATTATTAACGTTTTGGATCTGCCGGCATATCAGGTTTACGAGCCAAAAAAAAATGAAATTGTTTTTAATAAGTCATCAATGAAAATTAATCATGTAAATCCGACGGCATATTCAAACAAATCCGGCAGTTATCTGCCCGGTGCGCGCGGATTAAATCAGCTTGTCATATATACGGGCGGTTATGCAATCCGCACGGGAACAAACGAATTCGGGGCGGAGGCTATTGTTGAAGGTAACACTGTTACGGAAATGAGCGGAGCAGATTCGTTTATTCCTGCAAACGGGCTTGTAATAAGCGGGCATGGTGTTGCTAAAAACTGGATAAACAAAAATATTAAAATAGGAACAAAAGTTTATATTGATTCCGTATCAAACACTTTGTACGTTTATACGACATCTGAGAGTTATCTGTTTGAAGCCGGTAAAAAGATAGATGAAGCCAAAGCAATGGTGGATTATTATAAAGCCAGTATAGCAAATTATGATTTTAAAGTTCCGAACAGCTATATAAAAGAGGCGCAGGATTATCTGAAAAAAGCACAGCATAACCCCGAATCAATTCAAAAATATTCACAGGAAGCAATAGAATCGGCGAATATGGCCTTAAAAAGCATTGTGCCATATAAAAACAATGAGTTTAAAGGCGTATGGTTAAGACCTGTTGAAACAAGCGAAAAAGAAATCGCGGAATCCGTAAAACGTATAAAAGCTGCGGGAATAGACAATATATTTCTTGAAACTTATTTCCATGGCAGAACGATTTTTCCGAGCAAAACTATGGAAAAATACGGGTTCGTAAAACAGAATGAAAAGTTCGCAGGATTTGACCCGCTGAAGGTCTGGATTAAATACGCACATAAAAACAACATAAAAGTTCATGCGTGGTTTGAAACATTTTATGTAGGGATTCAGCGTCCCGAAACTAACCCTCAGAACATTCTTGCCGTAAAACCTCACTGGGCAAATAAAACAAAACGTAATTACAATATAATGGCGCCGACACCTTCAATTTCAGAACACAACGGATTTTTCATTGATCCTGCCAACTCTGAAGTTCATGACTTTTTGCTGGCATTGATTACGGAAATCATTGACGATTATAAAGTTGACGGAATAAATTTGGATTATATCCGATATCCACAGTCAGTTTCCATTAACGATACGAATGCATGGGGATATACGGATATTGCAAGAAGCGAATTTCAAACAATTTACGGAAAAGATCCGGTTAATTTAACGGTAAGTGATCCTTTATGGCTCAAATGGTGTGAGTACAGACGCAACAAAGTAACTTATTTTGTTAGCAAAGTCGGAGCATTGGGACGTGAAAAAAATACATATATAAGTGCCGTAATATTTCCGGACAGACTTTCTGCCATGACAACAAAGCAGCAGGATTGGAGAAGCTGGAGTACAAAAGGTTATGTGAACGGCTTTACACCGTTGTTTTTGACCTGCAATGCCAGAACTTTAAATACATTGATTACAAATGTTATGAATGCAAAGGCTCCGGGAACGGATTTGTTTGCAGGCCTGTTTGTTACTTTCATGGGCGGAAGTGAAGAAGATTTAATCCGTGAAATTCATGAAACCAGAAAACTCAATATTAACGGTGTAATTCTCTTTGATTATGCCCATCTGGATGACAAATATATAAAAACTCTGGCAAAACGCGTGTTCAATGATTCACAGGACAAAGTTAAGCCCAGAGAAAACGAACCGGTTACTCTTAAACGGATTGACGGAACAGGTCAAAATGTTCAACCTTCATCTGCCGGTAAAAATAATCCAAAAATCAAAAGAGAAAAGAAAAAACGTTTCTGGCAAAGGTAAAATATCTGTAAAAACGGAATTAAAGAATGATTAGGGATTTTATCAATTCGGCTCTTGAAAAGAAGAATTCATTGATGTTTATTACATCTCTTGTGTTCATTTCAGGCACCGCAGCATTTTTCAATAACTGTGAAATCGTTACAGCTGCAATTGTTACCTTGATTTGTATATTATTTATTCTGAAAAGCCGTTTATCTTTCAAATTTATATTACTTTTTATAATTGTGTTTTATGTCGGATTTTTCAATGCACATTTAAGAATAAAAAACTCGGATGAGCTTTCAAAAATCGCTCCGATTAACGGAGAAATTACAGGACGGATAATCTCAATTCCAAACAGCAATGTTTCGGATAAAACAAAATTCTTTTTCAAAATTGAGGATATAAACGGTCAAAAATTCAACGCTAAAACTTTTGTAACAATTACGTCTGTCGATGGCGATTTTGCAATGTTCAATATCGGCAGCAAATATAAAATCAACGGGAATTTAAGACTGCCGTTTAAATCCGGTAATCCTTCGCAGTTTGATTACGGAAAATATTTGAGAAATTTTGATACGTTTACGCTTGTGTATGCAGACAAAGCCGATTGTCAGACAGTTGATTCAAAACTTCCTCCAAAATGGAAATTTATGCAGGAATTGAATAATGTGCGCAACAGAATTATAAAAGTTCATTCCAAATATTTGAAAAGTCCGAATCTGGAAATTTTAGGCGGAATAGTATTCGGTGATGATGCCGTAGCACCTCCTGATTATATAAAAGACAGTTTTACAAATTCAGGTTTGCTTCATATTCTGGCTGCATCAGGCATGAACGTTGCATTCATATTCGGATTCTGGTTTTACATACTGTCGCTGCTTCGGGTTCCTTATAAACCCCGCGTAATAAGCGGAATGGCTGTAGTTATTTTTTATACATTGATGACAGGATTGGGTGCCTCTGTAATTCGTGCGGCATTAATGCTTCTTTTTGTATTAATCGGAAAACTGATAGACAGAGATTCTCACTCAATAGCGTTGCTGTCATTTGTCGCAATGCTGATGCTGCTTTACAATCCTGCATTCATAAATGATGTCGGATTCCAGCTTTCGTTTCTTGTAACCTTCGGGCTAATATGTACTGCAAATGTTTTGATAAACAGATTTAAAGGCAATAAAATCAGCGAATTTTTGGCAGGAACCCTTTTAATTCCGATTGTCGCGCAAATATGGGTAATTCCTCTGCAAATGTTCTATTTTAATACAATCAGTACATATTCGTTTTTTGCAAACGTTTCAATAATGCCGTTTTTGTCAGTAATAAGTTTCGGAGGATTTGCTTCCTCCGTTCTTGCCATCATTGCACCGATTGCAGACTTTGTGTGTAAAGTTTCAGATTTTATACTTAATATTTTTCTGAATATTCTTGTTTGGATATCCGACTTCTTCTCCTCTCTTCCGCATTCGCTTATAGAAACTCCTCATCCGTCGGTTTTGCAGGTGTTTATATACTATTTAATTGTTCTTTTCCTGACCATGATGATAAAAGAAGGTTTCACCAAACGTCATATCGCGGCGGTCTGCGGCTTAATCCTGTTTTTAATCCTTTCAGCAGTGCATATTCCGGATGGAAAACTTGATATTATTACATTTGATGTGGGCAATGCGGATTCTTTTCTTATAAAAACTCCTGCGGAAAAGTATATTTTGATAGATACGGGCAAATCCGGCTACCGCGGGGCGAAATCTCAGGGAGAATATATAATCCGCAAATATCTGAAAGACCGCGCAATAAAAAATCTTGAACTTATGATAATTACACATTTTGATACAGACCATGCAGGAGGAGCGGAGGATTTGCTGAAGAAAACAAAAATCGCTGCGGTTCTTGTGAATTCATTGAATGACACATCAAAAACAGCGCAAAAGATTTATAAATACAATCCATCTCTTGCCCCTGACGATACGATTGTTTATCAGGAGCCGGATTTGACAGTCAAAACTTTTGTCAAAAATTCCGACGACGATAACGAAAGCTCTGTTATAACTCTTCTTACATACAAAGATTTCGATATTCTGTTTACGGGTGACGCAGGAGCCGCAGCTCTTTCAAGAATTTCAGACAAACTTCCGCCCAAACTCGAAGTCTTTAAAGTCGGACACCACGGTGCCGCAAATGTTGTCGACAAAAACTTTGTTGAAAAGCATTCACCTGCAATTTCAATCATATCAACAGGGCAAAATAATTACGGACATCCGAACCGTGCAACCCTTGCGATTTTGAAAGAAACGGAAATTTATCGCACAGACAAAAACAACTCAATCAAAATCACAACGGACGGAAATGAATATCAAACTTTCACCTACAGCACATTCACGCGCAAATACGAACCGATTTCGACGAAGGCGGCAGAGTGAAGGGGGGGGGGGAGCACTCTCCGTCATTCTGAATTTATTTCAGAATCCCGACGAAACCGCCGCGACAAAAAACTTTCTAAACAAACGCCTCTTTTTCATCAAGCGCTGTTTCAATCTCGTCAATAATCAGTTTTGCTGCCGCAACTCTGTCCTCTGATTTTGTAATAGGACGGCCGATTACCATAAAATCAACTCCCGATTGAATAGCCTTGGTCGGTGTGTCAACTCTCACCTGATCGTCAACTCCTGCCCAGGTAGGACGGGTGGCGGGACAAACAATTATAAAATCATCCCCGATTTGTTTACGAATCCTTTTTGCCTCATCTGAGCTGGCAACACAACCGTCAAGTCCGGATTCTGTTGCAACTTTGGCAAGCTGAAGAACATAATCT
>CALVAS010000060.1 GCA_944325585.1 Candidatus Gastranaerophilales bacterium | reverse complement strand
TACAATCTTCCGGAAAATTACGAAGCACGTTGGCGTCCAAGATCTTCTAAATCCACTGCCTTTATAATTTATACCTCCGGTACGACCGGATCTCCAAAAGGTGTGGAAATTTCATTTTTAAACATGTTAACGCAGCTTGATGATTTGGAAGTAGCCTTAAATCAAATTCTTCCGGATCGTATGGTGACAGTTTTATCTATTCTTCCTATGAATCATCTTTTTGAAATGACTGTCGGTTTTAGTACATTTTTGAATTTCGGTTTCAGTGTGTATTATACACCGAGTCTCAAACCAAAAGATATCCTCGGTATAATGAGAGCGAAAAAAGTTGATTTTATGATTGTGGTTCCTGCATTCTTAAAATTACTCAAAACCGGTATAGAAACGGAGATTAATAGCGGACCGAAAAGAGTAAAAACATTATTTAATATAATGTTTAAAATTGCAAAGTTTATTCCTTCATACAGAGTTAAAAAAATTATGTTCAAAAAGATTCATGACAAATTCGGCGGGCATTTTATGGGTTGTATTTCAGGCGGTGCGCCTCTGGATATTTCAGTCGGAGAATTTTTTGAAAGAATAGGGATAAAAGTTTATCAAGGGTACGGCTTATCTGAAACCAGTCCGGTAGTTTCGGTAAACACAGACAAGCGTCACGATCTGGCATCTGTCGGACGCCCTTTAAAAAGTTTCGAAGCAAGAATTGATAAAGAAACAGGTGAATTGCAGCTGAGGGGTGACTGTATTATGAAAGGATATCATAATCAGCCGGAGTTGACTGCTCAAACAATTGAGCCTGACGGATGGCTTCATACCGGAGATATTGCAAAAATTACACCTGACGGGCACATTTATATTACAGGCCGTATAAAAAATATGATTGTTTTGTCAGGCGGAAAGAAAGTTTTTCCGGAAGAAGTGGAGTCTGTGCTTGAAAAAAGTCCGTGTTTTGCAGAAGTTTGTGTTGTCGGTGTTTCCAGAACTTTCGGCTCAAAGGACGGAACTGAAGATATCGCGGCTGTAATTGTTCCTTCTGAAGAAGTTCTGGCAAAATATCCGGACAGTGAAATTGACAAACTTTGTAAAAATGAAGTAAAACGTTTGTCTGAGCGCTTGACACCGTATAAACGTCCGATTAATATTGTAATAAGCAGGTCTCCGCTGCCGCGGACGACTACCCGAAAGGTTAAGCGAAAAGAGATTAAAGAGCTTGTTAAATCTTAGGTAAAATTTGTATATGATAAAAAAAACAGTAATATTAAGTTTTATATTTTTATTGTTTGCAAATGCCCTTCCGGCCTTTGCTGAAAGAACTGTTGGACATCCCGGTAAAATTTCCGGTCTGTCTGTTGGCGCCGCGGCGTTGTCTCTTATAATCTGGCCTGGACTGGGGCAGGTTGTGCTGGATAACCCTTACGAGAAAAATTGTACTCATGCTATTTTGGGGTTAACAGTTGTTTTCAGATTTTGGTCTGCTTATGACGCCTTTGTTGACAGGCGCGGCGGTGTTTGGCATAACAGGATATAACGGAGAATAAATTAATGTTCAAAAAAGCAGCATTGTTGTTATTTTTAATGAGTTTATTTGCTATTCCGGTCTGTGCGGAAGATACCGGAGCAATAACTTTGGATGAAATGGACACATTAGAATTGCCTGCTTCACAGCCTGAGGTTGAGCAAAAGCCTGCAGTTCAGATAAAGGTTGAAGCTCCGAAGTGGGAAGAGTTCTGTGAAAGCGGTTATGAGAATGCAAAGATAAGAGAAAAAAAGAATATTTTAAATGTAATAAATGTTGTTGATGCAGAGCAGACAAAAAGTAATTACTGGGCGGAAAGACGTTTGAACTTTGAAAAAGCTATTGAGCATTGCAATACATTAACTGCAGAGGAAAGAGCTTTTTGTTATGAAGGTGTAAGAAATGCTGAAAAAGAACGAAATGAAATGTATGAAATGCAGAGAAAACATATTAATTATAAAAATCAGGGGATAGTTATTGATAAACCTAACTATTAATTTTTCGGATTATTGGTTAATAAAAAGGCCGAAGGCTATGCCTTCGGCCTTTTTATTATTTAATTTTGTTTATGAAAAGTATCTTTTTAACAAACCGTCAAAACCTTTGCCATGACGTGCTTCATCTTTTGCCATTTCGTGAACTGTATCATGAATTGCATCATATCCGAGTTCTTTAGCGCGTTTTGCAATTGCAAGTTTGCCTTCACAAGCTCCATGTTCAGCTTCTGCACGGAGTTCAAGGTTTTTCTTGGTAGAGTTTGTAACAACTTCACCGAGTAATTCAGCAAATTTTGCAGCGTGTTCAGCTTCTTCAAAAGCATATCTTTTGTAAGCCTCTGCAACTTCCGGATAACCTTCTCTTTCAGCAACTCTTGCCATTGCAAGGTACATACCTACTTCTGTGCATTCACCGTTGAAGTGTGCTCTTAATCCTTCCATAACTTCTTTATCTTCTACAACGCCGTCGCCGACATTATGTTCACAAGCGTAAACTTTTGCACCGCCGCCGATTTCTTTGAAAGTTGTTGCTCCGCAAAGAGGGCATCTTTCAGGTGCTTTATCAGCTTCTGTTGACCAGCCGCATACTGTACATACAAATTTTGCCATTTTTTACCACCTTTCTTAATTACTAATAAAATTATTATCAATTCTCTTCTACAATTTTTAATATACAACATAAAATAAAATTTGTAAAGTAGGAATTATTATCAATTTTAACGAAAATGCTTTTTGCTTTTTCTTTTTTCTTTTTCAAGAACTTCTGAAAACGCTATAATCGGCTCCATTTTGTATCCGCAGTCGTCTGACAGTGCGCCGCCCATTGAAAATAGTTCTTCCTGCGGGTATCTCCTGCAAATTCCGGGGCGGGTTTTGTGAATTTTACATTTGTGTGTTTCAGCATCAAGATTTGTACACTCAAAAATAAGTCCTATATCGTCTTTTCCGATTACTTTTAAATACGTGTAAAATCTGTGCAGAAGCTGTAGTTTTTCAAACTCTTTTTCATCCTGAATTACGTGTTTGAAGTGTTTGACGTAAATTTGTGTGCAGCATTTGCCGCATGCTTTGCATTTGCCTGTGCGGTAATATTTTCTGCGCAGAATGTTGGACAAAAACCATTTTTTTAATTTAAGAAACATAACAATATGATAGCAGAGTTTTTCCTTTTTGAAATTATAAAGTTTTGTAAAGTTTTTGCAAAGTAATTGGCAAATAATTTTATTCAGGAGAATTAAAAGAACATACCCCTGAATAAAAACATACTATAACATAACCAAAATAACCAACCTTGACCTCTGATAACCAAAATAGGAGGTCTTTTTTTTTGAATAAATTCTACTTTCCGGCAATGAAAAAATGAGAATAACCGTTTAAGATATAGTTGGTAGGATATGTGAAAGGTTGGTTAAGATGAAAAAGATATTTGGAATAATGGCTGTTATATTATTTTCGCCGTCAGCATTTGCTGTTTGTCCGATAAATGGCAGTTCATGTGCATACTCAATTACAAAACCGCCGCTTCAGGAAAAATATCTTCCGGATAACATAGAACAGATTCAAAAGCCTGATGCTTTTCGTCCTCAATATATTGTTCCGTACAGAGATGCCTTAATAAATACGGAAACCGGCGGTGCTGCTCAAACGTCGGAGGGTAATAACTATAATTCAAATTGTCAGTTCGGAATATGTCTTCCGGGAAGAGAACCGGGGCCAGTAGAAGTTATAGAATAGTCATTAATTAAGATGCCGGCTTTTTTAAAAAGCCGGCATCTTAATTTTTAATTTTTTATTATCCTATAGACAAGTAATATTCGGAAAATATTAATTTTTTGTTTATTTTTTTAAGATTTCAAAAAAATAGTGTTATAACAAAAATAAGGTGATTAAGCAACTTATTTAGTAAAGGAGATAATAAATTATGGCAAAAACAATTGGTATTGACTTAGGTACAACAAACTCCGTTGTAGCGGTCATGGAAGGCGGTAAGCCGACAGTTATTGCAAACGCTGAAGGTTCACGTACAACTCCTTCAATCGTTGGTTTTTCAAAAACAGGCGAAAAACTTGTAGGTCAGCTTGCAAAACGTCAGGCTATCTTAAACCCTGATAAAACTATCGCGTCTATTAAAAGACACATGGGCGAAGATTATAAAGTAAATATTGACGGAAAAGACTATACTCCGCAGGAAATTTCAGCAATGATTTTGAGAAAACTTGCGGATGATGCATCAAACTATCTGGGTGAAAAAGTTACATCTGCCGTAATCACTGTTCCTGCATACTTCAATGATGCTCAAAGACAGGCAACAAAAGACGCAGGTAAAATCGCGGGTCTTGATGTTCTTCGTATCGTAAACGAACCGACAGCAGCCGCTCTTGCTTACGGACTTGAAAAAGAAAAATCAGAAAAAGTTCTGGTATTCGACTTAGGCGGCGGTACATTTGATGTATCAATTCTTGAAATCGGCGATGGTGTTCATGAAGTTCTTTCAACATCAGGTGATACTCACTTAGGCGGCGATGACTTCGACCAAAAAGTTATGGACTGGATTTGCGACGAATTCAAAAAACAGGAAGGTATTGACCTCAGAGGCGACAAACAAGCTATGCAGCGTGTTAAAGAAGCCGCAGAAAAAGCTAAATGCGAATTGTCTTCCGTTATGGAAACAAATATCAGCCTTCCGTTCATCACGGCTGACGCAAATGGTCCGAAACACCTTGACTTGAACTTAACAAGAGCAAAATTTGAAGACTTAAGCCGTGACTTGTTGAACAGATGTAAGACTCCGGTTGAAAATGCTTTAAAAGACGCGGGAATTTCAAAAAATGATATCAATGAAGTAGTACTTGTCGGCGGTTCAACACGTATTCCTGCGGTACAGCAGCTTGTAAAAGAATACACAGGCAAAGAACCTAACCAGTCAGTTAACCCTGATGAAGTTGTTGCGGTTGGTGCTGCAATTCAGGCAGGTGTATTGGCCGGTGAAGTTAAAGATATCGTATTGTTGGATGTAACTCCGCTTACACTTGGTATCGAAACTTTGGGCGGTGTTATGACACCTCTTGTTCCGAGAAACACTACAATCCCTGTTTCTAAATCACAGGTATTCTCAACTGCCGAAAACAACCAGACAGCCGTTGATATTCACGTTCTTCAAGGTGAAAGACCGATGGCTAAAGATAACAAATCTTTAGGTATGTTCAGACTTGACGGTATCCCGCCGGCAATGAGAGGTCTGCCGCAAATCGAAGTTACATTCGATATCGATGCAAACGGTATTGTAAACGTTTCAGCTAAAGATAAAGCAACTAACAAAGAACAAAAAATTACTATCACAAATTCTTCTAACCTTTCTGAAGCAGATATTGACAAAATGGTTAAAGAAGCCGAAGCAAACGCTGCCGAAGATAAGAAGAAAAAAGAAGAAGCTGAAATTAAAAACAATGCAAAAAGTTTCATAGATTCAGCCGATAAAATCGTAAAAGATTTTGAAGGTAAAATCGATTCTGCTGACAAATCAAAACTTGATGAACAAAAAGCTGCATTACAAAAGGCTCTGGATGAAAACAAACCTGTTGACGAACTTAAAAAATTGTCAGAAGAATTGCAGCAAACAATGTTCTCAATTTCGCAAAAGGCATATGAAGCTGTTCAAAAAGAAGAACAATCAACAGCCTCCAGTGAAAGCGCATCTTCTTCATCATCATCAAATGAGAACAAAGATGACGACGTTATTGATGCAGAATACACAAAAGAATAAAAATAAATTCATACTTTTAGCTCTATAAGGCGAAGCCATCCGGCTTCGCCTTTTTTATTATTTCCAAATATCCTGTAACATCTGCTTGCTGCTTTTTCCGCCCTTTTGCGTAAATGTACAAACACCGTCCGCGTCAAGCCAGACTCTTTGTTCATCACTTCTCCATATCATAGGAAATATATCATATCCCCATTTGTTAGGTCGTTTGTTGCCGTTTATATCAACGTATATCAAAGGTCCGTAACCCACAATATTATAATTATACCATCCCAATATAGTCCCGTCTTTCAATACCCAGGTGACATTTTTATTAAGTATGCTGGTCTGTGTAAACCCCGGACAACTTGTCAGAATATAATCTATATTTGCATCAGGATTATTTTCAAGTGTAACTGTATCCATTCCTTCGTATTCAGGAATACAGCCTTTTGCATAGGCACTGTCATTACAAACAACTACGGGATTCAGAATCTTTTTTAAATGTTCCCCCATTAAGCGGCAATCAGAGGATTTGGTTTGGGCCGTATTTTTGTAATAATAGCAATTGTAATAACTTTCTGTGTCGGCGTATATCCGCAATTGTGCATTTTGTAATGTATTATATACTTTTTTAAACTGCTGTTTTAGTATATATTCTTCTGCTTTATTAATGAGTGCAGGCAGCGTCATTGCGGCAACAATTCCGATAATACCGAGAGTAATTAAGACTTCCGCCATTGTGAAGGCCGATTTATTCATAAAAGCTCCTTAGTAGATAATATATTATTATTTATATCAATATATTGATAGTTACTATTATAATATTCACTTATACTCAATTTGTCAAGATAATATAATTTTTCTAATGAAAGATGACATTAAACATAAATTAGGGCGTAATATAAAAGTTGAAAGAATAAGAAAATATCTTTCACAGGAACAATTTGCGGAAATGATTGACATGAGCGTAAGTCATGTCAGTAAACTTGAACAGGGGTTAACTTCTCCTTCTGCGATTGCTTTATTTAAGATGTCAAAAATTTTGAATATTCCGATGGAAGAATTTTTTAAAGATATAGATGTATAAATAGGATTAAAAATTAGTTTATATTATTACGCAATGTAACAAAATAACGGCATGCCGAAATCCCGCCTCTCAGAAATTTTTATATTAAATATAAGTAAAATGGTTGCACAAACAGTCTGAAGAGAGGAGTCGGTCATGTCATCAAATATTAGCGCATTGAGGGCCCTTGCAGAGCTTAACAAAATAGAAGCTCAACGTAATGCAGGAAATGAAACTATGCCGGTACAAAAACAATCAAAAGGTTTTTCATTATTCGGTTTTGGATTTAAAAATCAGGTGAATCCGGATGAAATTCCGCCCGAGGAAAAAAATTTTAAAGCATAACTGTTAAATTCTTTTCAGATTGTGGCATATAATAACAAGTTGATTATGGTTTCAAATAGTAAAAGGAGTAACCCCTTATGTCAGAATTAAAAAGAGATTTAAGCGACGGCCGAGTAATTTTATCGGACAATTATGAGGTTTACGAACCCAAAAGCGGTGAATACTGGTACAGTATAGTTTCATCAAAGTATGGTGCGGATTCTGATGAGGCGAAAGAAATTGTAAAAGATTTGAAAGAGTTTAACGGCATAAATACATTTTCTTTAATTGTTCAGCCTGATATGATGAAATTGCCGAAAGTTATCAAACTCGGCGGCAAAGAGTTTAAACTTGATTATGAAAAACAGGTTGATATAAGAAGTTACAGGCTTAGCGCGTCGTAAAAAAAAAACTGCAAATATAATCCGAAAAAACAAGCGTCTGATAAATTTCCATCGGGCGCTTGTTGACTTTTCTGTTTTATAAAGATATGCTTTAAACATGGCGCGTTATACTTATTACACACAATCTAAATGTTCGTTTTTATACAGCAATATGTTGATGTATTGTGTCATCATAAGTTATTTTATTTTTGCGGCTGTGTCGGTTCTTGTATATGAAAGATCCTCATATGTTTTTGTTCCGTTTTTCTTTTTGCTTCTTTATGATATAGTGTTTTACCGTCCGACGGTTAAATATTGGGACATGGGCGGTTTTGAAAAAATGGTTATAGATACGGACGCAAAAGTTATAATTTTTGATGACCGCGTAAAACTTAAAATGGAAAACATTGATCGTATCCGATTAGAAATGGATGAAAGACCGATAATGTTCTGGTTTCTGGCGTTCGGTGCGCAGTACAAAAATCTTGTGAACGGTGAACTAATTTTTAGATTGGAAACAAAAACTAATATGGTTATTTACGTTCAATATCGAAAAGATATTAAACAAATGGTTTCCATATTCCGTCGTCTGGGCATTCCCTGCCGTATCCAGAATGAAGATTTGCTTGATGAAGGAGTTCCCAATTATATCTGGTATTTATTAATTCTCGTTGTTTTTGTCGGCGGGTTTATCTTATTAATGGTTCAATTTTTCAGGAATCTTTTTGCCGGATATTAAAATAATTAGAAAAAATTAATTATAACAAAAAGGCGGTTTAAACCGCCTTTTTGTACGTTAAAAATATTGTATTAAATTTTTGCAAGCTGCAAATAATAATCATTAGCTCTTTCAAATTGGTGAGCCGCATTGAAGAGTCGTTTTTCCTGAAGCTGCGGGGCCAAAATTTGAAGTCCTATCGGCATGCCGTCTTTATCAAATCCTGCGGGTACGCTCATTCCGGGAATACCTGCAAGGTTTGCAGAAATTGTTGCAATATCAGTCAAATACATTGCAAGCGGATCACTTGATTTTGCACCGAGTTCAAACGCGGTATTCGGACATGTTGGTGAAATTAAAATATCAACTTTTTTGAACGCTTCAACAAAATCCTGTGTTACTAATGCTCTCATTTGCTGGGCTTTTTTGTAGTAAGCATCATAATAACCTGATGATAAAGCATATGTTCCGAGCATTATACGACGCTTAACTTCCGGCCCGAATCCTTCGGCTCTTGTTTTTGTGTACATTTCCATAAGATTTTTAGCTTCAGGCGTTCTGTAACCGTATTTTACGCCGTCAAATCTTGCAAGGTTTGATGAACATTCTGCAGTTGCCAGAATATAATAGATTCCGATTGAATGTTTCAGATTCGGCAGTGAAATTTCAACAATTTCGGCACCGAGCTTTTTGTAATCTTCAATCGCTTTTTCCATTGCTTTTTGAACGTCATCTGAAAGTCCTTCCGTCATAAGTTCTTTGATAACTCCGACTTTCATTCCTTTTATATCTTTATTTAAATCTGATGCGTAATGTTCTACCGGCAAATTTAAAGAAGTGCTGTCTTTGGGATCATGACCTGAAATTACTTCCAGAAGATTTGCAGCATCTTCAACAGTTCTTGCAAACGGGCCGATTTGGTCTAATGATGAAGCAAAGGCAATCAAACCGTATCTTGAAACGCGTCCGTAAGTCGGTTTCAT
>CALVAS010000059.1 GCA_944325585.1 Candidatus Gastranaerophilales bacterium | reverse complement strand
CGGCTTTCGCCGCGGGCATAAAAAATGCGACCAACAGAAATAAGGCGCCGCCTTTGACGGCGCCTTATTTCTGTTTAACCCGAAAAATTTCAGGCTTGATTTGTACTTTCCTCTGTTTGCTCTTCTGCAATACATCTTTCAAGTTTTTTGTTATGCAAAATAGATGAAATAAATGCCGCCACAATAAACAGCAATCCGATTAACCCTGTTACAACCTCAGGGACTTCTCTGATTGCGGAAATCAGCATCAAAATTGATAATGCACCGATAGCCCAGTGAGCACCGGATTCAAGATAAATAAATCTTGCGAGCGTTTTCTTTTCAACAAGCATAATAGTCAAAGATCTTACAAACATTGCGCCGATTGCAAGCCCGATGGAAATAATAATGATATCTTTACTCAACGCAAAAGCTCCCAAAACTCCGTCAAGAGAGAATGAAGCATCAATAAGTTCAAGATATATAAATGCGATTAACCCGCCGCATTTAACGTTATCCGCCGCACATTTTGCAAGCCGCATTTCTTCATGTTTTTCAAGATAATGCGTAACCCCGTCAATTATCAAATAAATTACAACCCCTGCAATACCTGCAAGCAGAGAATAATGGTTCTGGCTTCCGTGAATATAATGCTGTGTAATCATCAAAGCAATAAGAGTTATAACGATTTCAATTCCCTTAAAATGATCGAGATGTGAAAGAGCCGCCTCAATTTTTTTGAGCCAGTGAACTTCTTTTTCGTGATTGAAAAAGTAATTCAGGAAAAGCATCATCAGGAAAGTTCCGCCGAAGGTTACAATCGGAGCGTGAGTTTCATGAAGATAATGCGCATACTGTTCGGAATCCGTCATTGCAATTTTTGCGACATCATACATTCCGATTTTAGCAAAGACTGAAACAACCAGAATCGGGAATAAAAATCTCATCCCGAAAACTGCAATTACAATCCCCCAGGTTAAAAATCTGTGCCGCCACTTGTGTGACATTTTTTCGAGCTTCATAGCATTGACAACTGCGTTGTCAAATGACAAACTGACTTCCAGAACGCTCAGAACTATTGCGATAAATACACAGGTCCATCCGGTTCCGGGTGCAACGTGGTTTCCCCAGAAGTATGCTCCCAGAAGCCCTGCAATAGTTACAACGTATGAGCCTAAAAAGTATTCTAACATTTTTTCTCCTATCAATTAGCCTATTTGTGTATGTCAATTCTTAACAATTTTATTTTAAATTACTTTGCCGGTCAAATTAATAAGTGAATTTCATCTGTTTAAACGATATTTGTCAATAATGAGTTTTGATATAATAAATTTCGAAAAAAGCAAAACATAAAGGAGCTAAAATGGTGAAAATGCAGACTATGATTGAATTTAGGGGGGGGGGGGCAACCTGCAATAAAGCTCCTGAGTGTAATTCAACACTAAATGATTCAGTAATTACAAAGCGGCAGCAGAATCTTAAATCATTTATAATAAGTACCCCAAAAGTCATTCTGAAGAAGTTTCAGAATCTAAAGAAGTATAAGAGCGCCTTTACCATGGCCGAAGTTCTTATAACACTCGGCATAATCGGAATTGTTGCCGCAATGACGCTGCCGACTCTGATACAGAAACATCAGAAAAAGGTTCTTGTTACTAAATTACAAAAAGTATATTCGGTTTTTAATCAAGCTCTAATTCAATCGCAGCTTGACAACGGTGAGTTTGATACCTGGCCGACGCGAGAAAATATTGTTGTTGAAGATTATTTTAATACATATTACAAACCGTATTTTAACGGCGTTCAATTTTGCCGCAATGCTCAATCCTGCGGGTATAAAGCAGATCCAGATGCGGACGGCTATGAAGCAAATAAACCCTGGAAAAATTTAGACGGCAGTACCGTAGGGTGGGTGTTGGCTTCGGGAGAAACAAGACTTATGTTTTTGCTAAATGACGGTTCCTTTGTGTTTATTCCGCGAAATTCCACAGGTGAAAATGGAGAAGCTGTATATATAAGTTATATTTATATTGATATCAACGGCGGACTGACGCCAAATGTTTTGGGAAAAGATGTTTTTATGTTCAAAATAGATAACAAAAAAGGCTTTGTACCGTATTGTTATGAGCGCAGTCAGGATTCAATAAATGCAAATTGTACTAAAAACAGTTCAGGCAATATTAATTGCTGCACGGCAAAAATAATTATGGACAGCTGGCAAATCAAAGACGATTACCCCTGGTAAAACGCTATTTGAAAAATAATTTGTTCTTGTTATACTGAAACTATGAAAGATATGTTGGACAAAATTCTTCAAATAGAAAAGAAGTATAACGAACTCGGCGTTACACTGTCAGATCCTGCCGTAATTCAGGATTATAACAGATTCCGCGACCTTTCCAAACAAAGAAAGTCAATGGAGGAAACTGTTCAGCTTTATTACGAATGGAAAAAGGCAGTTGATGCAATTGAAGAAGCAAAAGAATTAATAAAATCCGAGCACGATGAAGAAATGAAATCATTTCTGAAAGCCGAAATGGAAGAAAATGAAGCAAAATTACCGGAATATGAAGAAAGAATGAAAATACTTCTTCTTCCGCGCGACCCGATGGATGACAAAGACATTATACTTGAAATCAGAGGCGGCGCAGGCGGAGATGAAGCAAACATTTTTGCAGGCGATTTGGCCAGAATGTATATGCGCTATGCAGACAAAAAAGGCTGGCAAACTCAAATTTTGTCAAAAACAGAATGCGAAGCCGGCGGTTATTCGGAAATTATTATTTCAATAAAAGGCGACGCTGTATATTCACAACTCAAATACGAATCCGGTGTTCACAGAGTTCAGAGGGTTCCCGCAACAGAGTCTCAGGGCAGAGTACATACATCAACCGCGACGGTTGCCGTAATGCCGGAAGTAGATGACGTTGAAGTCGAACTTAATATGAACGATATCGAAATCACAACAGCCCGCTCAGGCGGTGCCGGCGGTCAAAACGTTAACAAAGTTGAAACCGCGGCCAGAGTTTTCCACAAACCCACGGGAATTATGATTTTCTGTACGGAAGAGCGTTCTCAATTGCAGAACAAAGAGCGCGCATTGCAGATTTTGAAAGCAAAACTTTACGATATGGAAGTTCAAAAGCAGATGAAGGAAATTACCGATCTTCGCCGCTCACAGGTCGGAACAGGCGACAGAAGCGAGCGAATCAGAACATATAATTTCCCTCAGGGCCGTTTAACCGACCACAGGCTTAATCACAACCTCAACGTCTGGACGGTAATAGACGGCGATTTGGATGAACTTATAAAACTTTTGATGGAATACGACCAGAAGCTGAAATTGGAAAAACTGGCAGAGGTGAATTAGTGGTTGAAAGAAAGTGCGCAGGCTGCGGAAAAATAAAAAACAGAGACGAATTAATAAAGATTACAAAACAAAACCCGCACGGCGACTTAATTATCAACCCTGATTCCAAAGTATTTGGCAGATCGGTATATCTTTGCTATAATAATAGCTGTATAGAGAATGCTTTTAAAAAAAACAGAATATCAAGAGCATTGAAAACCTCTGTACCTTTAGAACTGAAAGGGAAATTAATAAATGAGTTTTGAAACAAAAAGAATAAATGAAATAGCAAAAGAACTGAATATGACAAGCAAGGATATCTTAGAGAAACTTGCTGAATTAGGCATAAAAGGCAAAACTCATTCAAGCACGCTGACACCCGATCAGGAAAGAAGACTGCGAGATTTTATCAATTCCGGCTCTGTACAGCAGGTTAAAAAACCAAAGGCATTCGTAGTGAAAAAGGCAAAAAATCCGGAGCCGGTTGCGGCAGCATCAACGGCGGAAAAAGAAACCACGGAATTGCAAAAGCCGGCAGAAGTCAAGCCTAAACGTCCTCAAATTGAAGTTGTTCGTCCGCAAAGCCGTCTTGAAATCGTAAGACGTGCGCCTCAAAGGCCTCAAACTCCGGCAGGTACAGGAAAACCGGCAGAAGGTAAAAAATTCCCTCCGCGCGGTGAACGGATTGAACGAGGCGGACGTCCGGGAGGCTCGAATGCACCTTTAAAAGAGGGCGAAAAACCGAAAACAGGATTCAAAAAAACGGGCGAAAGACCGGATAACGGCGAAAGAAAACCTATTCAGCGCCATATAATTTCTCAGGAAATTTATGAAAACAAAGGTTCGTCCAAGCGCCGTTCCGACAGCAAAAAGAAGGATAAAGAGTTTAACAAAAAAGAAGAGCAGGAAAGAATTTCTTTAGAAAAAGCGGCAGCTCAAAAGCACAAAAAACGTGTTCACAAAGAAGAAGAAGTTGAAAAAGTTACGCAAATTGTTGTTGACAGACCTATGACAATCAGTGAACTGGCTGAAAAGATTCAAAAAACACCTGCCGAAATCGTAAAATTTTTAATGTTTCAAGGTATTATGGCAACGGTTAACCAGCTTATCGACGTTGACGTAATCAAAAAAATCTGCGCGGAATACGAACTTGAAGTTCTTGAAGAAGATTTGGATGCGTATATGGAAGAAGAGCTGGAAAAAGAAGAAAAACAAAAAGCTCTTTCCGAAGTTGACAAAAAACTTCTCAAAAAACGCGCGCCTGTTGTAAGTATTATGGGACACGTTGACCATGGTAAAACAACTTTGCTTGATAGCATTAGAGCTTCCAAGCACAAAATTGTTGCAACGGAAGTCGGCGGAATTACGCAGTCAATCGGTGCATATACTGTTTATTTGGATAACAACAAAGAAAAGAAAATCGTATTTGTTGATACCCCTGGTCACGAAGCCTTCACAGAAATGCGTGCAAGAGGTGCAAAAGCAACTGATATCGCGATTCTTGTTGTTGCAGCTGACGACGGTATAATGCCGCAGACAATCGAAGCAATTAACCACGCAAAAGCAGCAGAAGTTCCGATTATTGTTGCCGTAAACAAAATTGACAAACCGGGAGCAAATCCGGACAAAATTTTACAGCAGTTGACAGAGCACGGACTTGTTCCGGAAGAATGGGGCGGGGACACAATTACGGTCAAAGTTTCAGCGCTTCAGGGAACCGGTATTGATGAACTGCTTGAATATATTCTGCTTGTTGCGGATGTTCAGGATTTGAAAGCAAATCCGAAAGCCGAAGCCTCAGGTGTTGTAATTGAAGCAAATCTTGACAAAGGAAAAGGTCCTGTTGCAACGCTTCTTGTTCAGAACGGAACGTTAAGAGTGGGCAACTGTATTGTTGTAGGAACCGCTTGCGGCCGTGTCAGAGCATTACTTTCAGACAGCGGAGAAAGAATAACCAAGGCTGAACCTTCAACTCCGGTTGAGATTTTAGGTTTGACAGAGGTTCCGCAGGCAGGGGATCATTTTGAAGTCGTTAAAAATGAAAAAGAAATGAAAGCAATCGTTGAAAAACGTAAAGAAAAAGAACGCAACAAACGTTTGGATGCAATGCTTCCGGCACATATCCGCCGCGAAGCCGTTGCCGGCGAAGACGATATTCCGCAGTTGAATTTGATTATAAAAGCAAACACCCACGGTGCGGCAGAAGCCGTTTCACAGGCGATTGCGCAGCTTGATTCAAAAGAAATCAAAACAAAAATTATCCACGTTGGAGTCGGTGATATTTCGGAAGCTGATGTAATGCTTGCATCCGCATCGGGCGCATTAATTCTCGGATTTACCGTAAAAGAAGACGGAAACGCTCTTGCAGCCGCCGAAAAAGAAGGTGTTACAATTAAAAAATACGATATTATTTATCAAATTCTTGAAGATATCGAAAAAACAATGCTTTCACTTCTTGAACCTGAAGTGAAAGAGGTTGAACTAGGTAAAGCCGAAGTCCGTCAGGTATTTACAATCGGCAAAACAATTAAAATTGCGGGCTGCTATGTAACCGAAGGTAAAATCGTAAGAAGCAAAGATGCGGTAATATACCGCGGCGGAAAAGAAATATACAGAGGTGCAATTGACCAGCTTAAACGTTTCAAAGATGATGTCAAAGAAGTGGCACAAGGTTTTGAATGCGGAATTTCGTTTGCAAAATGGAATGACATTGAAATCGGTGACATCATAGAAGTTTCAACAAAAGAAGAAGTTGAACGTCAGAGCCTGTAATTTGCAAAATAGAGAATTCGTATAAAATCAGATTTTATTTTTAAAGGAACGAAAAATGACATTACGAAATGAAAGAGTCAGAAAAGAATTAATGAGAGATATCTCAGACATTTTAAGAAAAGAGATACGCGGACTTGCGGGTGTTGTCTCAGTTCTTGATGTAGAAGTTTCTCATGACAATTCGTTTGCAAAAGTTATTTACAGTGTTCTGGGCAGTCCGGAGCAGGTTGAAAAAACAAAAGAAATTATAGAAAAAAGCACCCCGAAGGTCAGATACGAAGTCGGCAAAAGAATTCGTCTGCGTCTGACTCCTGAATTAAAATTTGTATATACGGATTCTTTGGAAAAAGGTTCAAAAGTCAGCGAAATCATTGACAAAATTTCCAGAGGAGAAATTTAGCGGTGGATTCATCTGTTCCTGCGGATTTGCAAAAGTCTGTCTCTGAAAGCGGGTATTTGGAGTACAAAAATTGCGCAAATCTTTTCGGATTTATAAATATTTATAAGCCGCAGGGATTAACGTCGCATGATGTTGTTGCAAAGCTGCGGCGGGTTACAAAAATCAGACAAATAGGCCATACCGGAACTCTTGATCCGTTTGCGGAAGGCGTTTTGCCTGTTTGTATCGGAAAAGCTACCCGTTTAATCGAGTATTTGGCGGACGGTAAAGAGTATCTTGCAACTGTACAATTCGGGAGTTCGACAGATACATATGATTTGGAGGGCAAAACCGTTTCAAAGTCTGATAAGAAAGTTACGGAGTCTGATATTTTGAAACTTCTTCCTGCCTTCAGCGGTGAAATCATGCAAATGCCGCCGATTTATTCTGCAATAAAGGTTAAAGGTAAAAAACTTTACGAATACGCAAGGAAGGGTGAAGAAGTAAAAATTGAGCCGAGAAAAGTCGTTATTGAAAAAATAGAGTTGAAAAATTTTGATTACGAAAACCAACGTGCTGAAATCCTTATCAAATGTTCCAAAGGAACATATATCCGCTCAATTGCACACGATTTGGGACAAATGGCAGGGGCGGGCGCGCATCTTATAAAATTAGTCAGAACCCGTGCCGGTAATTTTACAATCGAAAATTCTGTATTTCTCGATAAATTATCAAAACCGTCCGAGGTCGCGGCCAATTTAACCAATCCGATAAAAATGCTTGATTATCCGCAAATTCCAGTGGATGAAAAGGAACATGAAAAGATTGCCAACGGCGCTGCCATACATAATAAGAACGATATTTCGTCCGGTCAAGTTGTAATTTTAATTTATAATGATATAATAAATGCAGTCGGGCAGACCGATGGCGAAAAAATCTTAATTAAGAAAGTGTTTTGATATGAAAAAAGAATTGGCGGCATTATTGATTATTGCAGGCGGCATGCTGGCGGCAAATCCTTCTTTTGCTCAAAATAATTACACCTGTGCAGCACCTTATGACATGTCGGAAAGTTTCGGCAATATAATGAGCCGTGTTTCGGGAACGAATTTTCTCGGTTCAAAAATAGCAGAACATATTTTGAAATCTGAAGTGAAAAAAAATGCACAGGGAAATTTTTCTGTAAGCGTTGATTCATTCAGCATTCCTGACTTGAAAGCCGGCCGTTTTAAATCAATGGAAATTCACGGGCAAAATGTTGTAGCCGACGGTGTTTATTTCAGTTCAGTTGATATTCAGACACTATGTGATTTTAATTATATTGTTTATGACAAAGAAACTTCAAATGCTGTGTTTAAAGAAGATTTTCCGCTCGGATTCGGTGTGACATTGAGTGAGGAAGATTTGAACAAAACAATGAGTGCAGCCGGTTATGATGCCTTGATTGATAAAGTTAACGAAGTCGGCAAGTCGCTCTCTTTATTTGAAATCGAATCAACAAAAGCAAGAATTAAGGATAACAAATTTATTTACGTTTTTAATGTCAATGTTCCGTTATTGAACCTTTCCTCAGGCTCCAAGTTTTCGATTGCATTGATTACTGATTTGAACGTTGAGGACGGAAAAGTGCAGCTCGGCAATCCGCAGCTTCTAAATCCTTATATGAAGGTAAGTCTGCACAGTTTGACAAATGTTTTTAATTATATCAATCCGTTAGAATATTCTCTTAATGTTATGAAAAATAAAAATGCGGATTTAAAAGTGCAGAATGTCAGAATTTATAATAACAAAATCAGCATAACGGGCATAATTAACGTGCCAAAAGATGTATTAACTCAAAAGTAAGGAACAGATTTATGGGACGACGCAAGAAGAATAATACAGCAAACAATATAAAAGTATTTTTTATAGGGCTTATATTAACGGGACTTGTGGCGGCCGGCGTTTATTACGGGCTTCAATACTGGACTCCGGGTGATGAAATTTTAGATATTCCGGAAAAGCCGCAGGTTCAGGTTCCGCCGGAAGAGCACAAAACTCCGGAAAAACCTGTGGAACCTCCCAAACAACAGGAATATGTAAACATATTTTTTATAGGTAAAAATGAGAATAACGAAGAAGTTTACCGTGCGGTAAAACGTGTTTATAACAAAGATGTTGACGGCTCAAAAATCAAATATGCAATAAGCAGTCTGATGTTAGGACCGAAACCTGATGAGAAGTCAAAAGGTGTTTATACGGAAATTCCTGCATCAACACAGCTTTTGGGCTTAACAGAAAAACCTGATAAAGTTATTATAAATCTTTCCTCAGCCTTCAGCGACGGCGGCGGCACGGAAAGCGTTTATAAACGGCTGTTTCAGCTGATAAAAACAGCAAAACGCAACACTGAAAAACCTGTATATTTGTATATAAACGGACAACAGGCAGATGTAATCGGCGGTGACGGAATAATGATAACTCAGCCGTTGAGTGAAACATCTTTAGACTAACGGACATGGAAAAGAATTTAGAATACTATTTAAATCTTGATTGGACATTGATAGAAGGCGAAGATTTGGATTTTGAGGGAAATCCTTATCATTACATAATGATTGAAGAAATTCCGAGTTTTTGCTTTTGTGCCAAAACAATAGAAAAGGCACGGGAAAATTATAAAAAACAACTGAAATTGACATTGATGGTGATGCTTGAATCTAACGAGCATATAAAGGAACCGGGCGAAGAAGGTGACGAACCTGATTGGGAAAGTTTATGCCCGTAAAATGAAAGGAACGAAAGTGGTGAAAAATCAGACTATGATTGAAATCCGGGGGGGGGGGGGCCACCCCGAAAAACCCCCCCGGTGGGGAATTAAGCCGGGTGGGGTTCGGGGGTTTTTTGGG
>CALVAS010000058.1 GCA_944325585.1 Candidatus Gastranaerophilales bacterium | reverse complement strand
TGCTGCGCGAGGCTTTGCATTTTATTGGCTACAGCGTAACCGCCCCAGTTAAGGATTTTATCTCCGGAAGGTTTTCTTCCGTAATATCGTGTTTGAAATTTATATAAATTCTACAGTCATTTTTGCGTGCCGCGTCAACAAACTCATTGACATATTCAAAATTATTATTAAGAAACTTTTTATAATAAACGTAATAATCTCTGCAATGAGTCTTTTGAGAAAACAACTCAATATCTTCAGGCTTTTTAAGCGGCGCAACTACTGTGATTTCTTTCATAAAATTTATTATAGCTTTTTGTACGTAAAAAATAAAGCAATATAAATTTTTTTGAAGATAAAGCTGCAAAGGCAATAAAACTTCCGACGCAGGCAATAAATTCAAACTCAATTTTACATTTCTTTACAAACCACAAAAAAAAGGCAATTTTCAGGGAATGAAATACTTAATAGATATATAAGGAATATAACGGGATATAGAAAAATATCCCGACGGATATCTCACACACAACATTAATAGGAAAATTTCATAGGGAGGACACGTATGGCAATAGGTGCAGAAGACTATATTGACCAATTGTTAGTCAAAAAATACGCAGAAGAAAAAGTAGATAACCATGACAACATGGAATCAATGGTTGATCCTCACAAAATGATGAGCGCAATGAATGATTACGCAAGTATGGCGCGAAATATGATGCTTCTAAAACAAAAGTTGAATATCGCATGTTATGCGGTTAACGCACGCACGGCAAAATATCAAAAATCCCCTGCCGCGCAATATTAAAGATTGATATACCTCTTTTTTCGGTTATAATAAGGAAAAAGAGGTATTACAATGGGGAAAATAATCCTTGCTTCTTCGTCACCGCGAAGAGCGGATATATTAAAAAAACATAATATACAATTTGGAATTTTACCGTCACCGTATCAGGAAGATCATTCAGTGACGGATTTTTCTTATTCATTTGTGGAAGGGCTGGCTTACAACAAAGCGAAAGCTGTATTACCGCTTTTGGCAGAACAGGCAAAGGTTATCGGAGCCGACACTGTTGTTGTTCTTGACGGCAAAATTTTAGGCAAGCCCATAGATTATAAAGATGCTTTTGCAATGCTCAAAAGCCTTTCAGGCAGGACACATGAAGTTGTAACAAGCATTGCGGTGCTTGATACGGAACAAAACACTGAAAAAATCCTCTCGGTCACGAGTAAAGTTGAATTTAACAAACTTACTGATGAACAGATTAATTTTTATATACAAAATTACGAACCGTATGACAAAGCGGGTTCATACGGGATTCAGGAGATGCCGGAAGGATATATCAAAGGTTATGAAGGGAGTCTTGAAAACATAATCGGGATTTGCGGAAAGACTGTTGCGGAAATGATACGATAAAAATAAGGTGCCTATTGGCCGTCGACACTGAATTTATTTACAGATAAAATACTACAAATTTGCACCGCAGCACTTTTTGAACTTTTTGCCGCTTCCGCAAGGGCAAGGATCGTTACGCCCGATTTTTGATACATCAATCTGCGTCAAATCCAATTTCGGCTTTTCTTCGTTCTCTTCAATTATTCCCAACGTTTGTGAAAACGCCTTTGACTTATACAAAACAGTAGTTGATGAATAAATTTTCACATCGTTTGATTTGCTCTTAAACTCCTTCAACAAATCCTCAAATGTGTAACTTTTTTGAAGAACTTTGTTAATAACTTCCATGAAATTTTTGTGTTTTGCGGCCACCCGTTTAATCAAATTGGCGGAAATCTTATCGTTCATAAGAAAATATTGTACACATTTGTCGTAATTTGAGATTTCTGTAATATCGTCAACCTCGAAAATTTTATTAAATGTTCCGTAAAACGGAATTGCATACATTCCGAGCTCCTTATCGAAAATAATTCCGACATCATAAACCTCTTCATGTGACGAAAATCCGCCGAGAGAATTTTCAAGGAAATTGCTGTAACTGTTGTTAAATTCCTTTACGTCAAAAAAGCCGTAAGTTTCCGGAAGCTGAATTTTGTCGCTGAAATCAGTTTTTTCACCTGTTTCGGAATAATCATTGAACATTCCGATTAAATCATCTGCAAATTTATTCGTTGTTATAACCTCATCAATTCCGAAAAATTCCTGAAATTTGTTGTAAATATTTGCGACTTCTTCCTCAATTTCCTTTTGTTTTTCAGGATTGTCAAGATAAACAAGTTCCGGATTTTGAACAATTTTGGCAACTGCATATCTGTATGCTTCATCTTTCCGAGAAGATGCCAGCACTCCGGAAATTTCAAGCAGATAACATTTTTCGTTATGATGGAAAATTCTAGCAACCACAAACTGGCCGGCTCCTATACCGCGGAATGACGTCATCTTAACAAGCGAAAGCGCTTCATAAACTTTTTCGTTCACAATATTATACAGACTGAATCCGCTTTTTAAAACTTTTTTCACCTCAAACACAGAGGCTATTGACTTCTTTAATTCGTTTATGATTTCAACGGCAGCCTTGGATAAATCTTTTTTGCTTTCAATATATATGTCAAATACGGATTTGTTATCGCTGCCAAGTCTGCGCTCAAATATATAATTGAAACATGCGGCCTGAAACTGCACTGATGTTGAAGAATTGTTTAAACCGATTGTTTTAATATATTCGGCAAAATCAGGCTGAATTCGTTCATTCTGCCTTATAAACAATGCCAGATCTTTTATTATGTCATTGATTTCTTTCAATTCTTCAATAATTACCATTTAATCTCCCTCATCTATTTAATCTTGCAAGTAATTAAGCCTGTTTTAAGGATAATTTAAACAAATGTAAAATTCAATACCCATAACAGGACAATTTATTTAACAAAATTGCCATTATGTGTTAAAATCAGATTATGAAGAAAATATTTTTATTAATCGGAACTTTATTATTTGTAACTTGTGCGGCATTCGGCTATACAATGCCGAGATGGGGCATGACAGCTATTGATGTTTACATACCCGCTGAAAGTGCATACACCGGCACAATACAGAGGGCTTTTCAAACCTGGGCTCAAGCAACGGGCGGAAAAATTCGTTTCAGATTTAACAACACACGATTTGCGTCAAGAAATGCTCCCATAAAGGTGGAAATACTGAATGAAAAAGCGCCTTATTACACAGTAACCTCAAAACGCCATGAAACCACCGGATATTTTATGGATATGGAAGACGGTTTTATTAATAGAGCAGAGATTAAAATTTATTCAATAACCAGACATGATGAACCGCCAAAACAGGATGAACTGTATAGTGCTCTTCTTTCTGAAATAGGTTATATCTTGGGACTGGATAAAGTATATGGCAATTGTTATCAAGGTGATCAAAAAACAATAATGTGCCAGATGGAACTCGGAACACAAAAAGAATTAACTCAAAAGGATTTGGATGCCATAAGGGCAAAATACAACAGAACCAGTAATGAGAAAAAAGAAAATTGATTTGACATTAAAGATTTAAGTGTTAATATCAAAATTGTGCCGGAACCCCCTGGTTCTTGCATATTTGAAATTTGAATTACAAATTAAACCATCGGGATGTAGCGCAGCTTGGTAGCGCACCGTGTTCGGGTCGCGGGGGCCGCAGGTTCAAATCCTGTCATCCCGATTTTTTAATTTACTAAAACGGATTACTGACAACTAAATAAATTAAAAGGATATAACGCAAAGTTTCCTGTACTGATTAAACTCCAACAGCGGGGAGCTTGCAGGAAACATATCCTGCCAAAACTATAATCGGGACGCGGCACTCTGCCGAGAAAAATGATTGAGTATCATTTTTCGAGAGGAATTGGTAGCGTAGCTGCCAAGCTGCGGCTCTTGACAATTTAATAACCTTTTCGGGACGTGGCACTCTGCCGAGAAAAATGATTGAGTATCATTTTCGAGAGGAATTGGTAGCGTAGCTGCCAAGCTGCGGCTCTTGACAATTTAATAACATTTTCGGGACGTGGCGCAGCTTGGTAGCGTGCTACCTTGGGGTGGTAGAGGTCGCAGGTTCAAATCCTGTCGTTCCGACCATTTAAAAAGACTCCGGAGAATTTCGGAGTCTTTTTTTGATTGTGATAAATTACCTGTTTTTTAAGAATAAATCAATACGAAAGTAAAACATATGTTATTCGCAAATATGCTCTAATGCTTTTTCAATTATACTTTTTACGTGATGATCATTAAGCGCATAAAACACGTTTTTGCCCTTTTTCTTTGCTCTTACCAGCTTTGCCGTCTTTAAAACCTTTAATTGATGTGAAACGGCAGATTTTGTCATATTCAGTAAAACTGCCAAATCCCCGACACATAATTCGTTTTCATCCAAAGCCCACAACAACTTTATTCTTGTACCGTCGCCCATCACCTTGAAAAAATCAGAAAGTTCATACAATAAAGTCTCCTCGGGCATCTTAGGCCTTATCATATTTATTAAATCAGGATTTATAGCCTCGCAATCCGTCCCTTTTAATTCCGTGTTTAATTCCATATAATCCTCCGGTTACACAGTTGTTCTTTCAATTTGAACCCTTAATACAAATATATCACAAATGAATAATTGTTCAACTGAATAAGTTTTGTAACAATTAAATTGTTTCTGGATTGACAATTGAATAATTGTTCAATTATAATAGTTATATAGTTGAACAATTATTCACTAGAGAGGTTAACATGTGCAATCACTGCGAACATTCATCAGCATCCTGCGAAACCACGCACAATGACAGCCACGAAAGCAACTTCAATTTGCTTTTAAAGGTTTTTATTTCTGTTATATTACTGATTCCAGCCTTGTTTTTGAATACACATGAAACTTTTAAACTTGTACTTTTTCTTGCCGCATATATTATCGCTGGCGGTGATGTTCTTTTAACTGCATTAAAAAATATTTTTAAAGGTGACGTATTTGATGAAAACTTTTTAATGGGGATTGCAACTCTCGGAGCTTTTGCAATAAAAGAATATCCCGAAGCCGTTATGGTTATGGTTCTTTATCAAATCGGCGAATATTTTCAACACCGGGCAGTTGAGAAATCAAGAAAATCAATCTCTGATTTGATGGATATTCGTCCGGATTATGCAAATATTGAAGAAAATGGTGAAATAATAAAGAAATCACCGGAAAATATTCATATTGGCGACATTATAATCGTCAAACCCGGAGAAAAAATTCCTCTTGACGGAATTGTAATTGAAGGCAAAGCCTCAGTCGACACATCAGCTTTGACGGGCGAATCAGTGCCGAAAGCATTAAAATCAGGCGATAATGCAATCAGCGGATGTATAAACACAAACGGAGTTCTAAAAATTAAAGTAACAAAAGCATTTAGTGAATCTACCGTTTCAAAAATTTTACAACTTGTAGAGAATGCCGGTTCTAAAAAGGCAAAAACCGAAAACTTTATTACGAAATTTGCAAGATACTATACTCCTGCAGTCGTTGCAGGCGCCATAATACTTGCGGTTATTCCGCCGATTGTAACGGGTACTTCGTTCGGAATCTGGTTTGAACGTGCATTGACATTTCTGGTAATTTCATGCCCGTGTGCGCTTGTAATTTCTGTTCCGCTCGGATTTTTTGCAGGAATCGGCGGGGCTTCAAAATGCGGAGTTTTAATCAAGGGAAGCAGCTATCTGGAAGCGCTTTCAAAACCATATGCCGTAGTTTTTGATAAAACCGGCACACTGACAAAAGGTTCGTTTAAAGTTACAGAAATCTGCCCTGCAAACGGCATTTCGACTGATGAGCTTCTAAAACTTGCGGCATATTCCGAGAATTTTTCAACCCACCCGATTGCGCTTTCAATAAAAGAAGCATTTGCAAAACCGATTAATTCTAATGAAATCAAAGATGTTGAAGAAATTGCGGGAAACGGTGTTAAAGCCTATGTAAATAATGATTTCATTCTGAGCGGCAGCGCCAAACTTATGGAAAAATTCGGAATTGAATATATTCCGTGTACAGCCTCCGGAACAACAATTTACACAGCCAAAAACGGAAAATTTATCGGGCATTTAACAATTTCCGACGAAATTAAAGAGGATTCAAAAAACGCAATAGACGGACTTAAAAAACTCGGGGTGACAACTGTTATGCTGACCGGAGATGCAAAAGAGCCGGCTGAAATGACAGCCGAACAACTCGGAATAGACACGACTTATTCTCAACTTCTTCCATCAGACAAAGTTGAAAAACTTGAAGAAATTTTAAGCAAAAAACCTGCTGGAAAAACTGTTATATTTGCAGGCGACGGAATTAATGACGCACCTGTATTGACAAGAGCAGATGTCGGAATCGCAATGGGCGGAATGGGTTCCGATGCAGCAATAGAGGCTGCGGATGCGGTTATTATGGATGATACCCCCTCCAAAATACTGACCGCAATTAAAATTTCACAAAAAACAATGCGTATTGTAAGACAAAATATTGTATTTGCAATCGGGGTGAAAGTTTTATTTTTAATTCTCGGAGCAATGGGATTTATGACAATGTGGGGCGCAGTATTTGCAGATGTCGGTGTTGCGCTTCTGGCGGTATTAAATTCCCTCCGCGCCCTTAAAATCCCCCGAATTTAAGCATTTTGACGGAACGTTCCAAACAAAAATGAATGTTCCGTTTTTTAATATAACTTACGCTCATCCCTCAATTCTATGATTTTTTTCTTAAACATTTGAAAATTATAATAAATAATTGTATAATTGACAGGTAACTATAGTTAAGAGGGTAAATCATATGAAATTGCACATGCAAATCCTTATTGCACTTGGACTTGGGATAAAACGCAACGGACATATATTTTTAGGAATTATCGGCGGTATAATCGTGGGGATACTTCTTCACAGCCACCCGAATGTTCTTGCATCAAATATACTGACTTTTATCGGACAGGTATTTATAAGATTAATCCAGATGGTTGTAATTCCGCTGGTAGTATCAGCAATTATAATAGGAATTACAAGCGTCGGCGACAACAAGCAGCTCGGCAAATTCGGCTCCAAAATGGTTCTGTATTACGGAATAATAACAACTTTAGCCGTAATCATCGGAACTGTACTTGCCCTGATTATTAAACCAGGAGTAGGTGCTGCAAATTATATTGCGTCAAATGCCGCAAGCGAAGTTCAGGCAACAGTTGCAGCCACAATGCAGCAGCAACAGGGGAATATTTTGAACCTGTTCCTCGGATTTATCCCGAACAATCCGTTCCACTCTGTTGCAGTAGGCGATATGGTGCCGATAATTGTATTTTGCTTAATTTTTGCAATTGCACTCTCTAAAGTCGGTGATGTTAACCGCCCGATTGTTTCATTCTTTGAATCAGTTTTTGCAGCAACTATGAAAATTACCGACTGGATTATGTTTATGGCGGCTCCAGGTGTTTTTGCCCTGACTGCAAGCGCAGTTTCAAGTTTCGGCATTGAAATCTTCTCAAGCATTTCAAAATACCTTCTGGTGCTTTTAATCGGTTTCTTAATACAATTATTTGTGGTTTATCCTGTATTTTTAAAGAAAGTTTCAAAAGTTTCAGTTGTAATGCTTTATTCAGCAGTAACAGAGGCAATGATGGTGGCATTCGGAACTGCAAGTTCCTCTGCAACTTTGCCTCTAACGATTGCATGCTGTGAAAAACGAGGCATTTCACATAAAATTTCAAGTTTTGTACTTCCGCTCGGCGCAACGCTGAATATGGACGGAACAGCACTTTTGCAGGTTGTTGCGGTAATCTTTTTAGCACAGGCCTACGGTGTTCCTCTTGATCTGTTCCTGATTATTCAGATTGCAATACTTGCAATAATCGCATCTTCAACATGCGCAGGAATCCCCGGAGCAGGCTTAATAACAATTGCACTGATTCTTAACGGAATGGGCTTAAGTCCGGAACAATTAGTAACCGGTTTTGCATTCCTGTTCACAATTGAAAGAATTACGGATATGATGAGAACACTCGTAAATGTAACGTCAGACGTTGTTGTTGCTGCCGCAATTGCCGACAACGAAAATGAAATCAATTACGACTTGCTGAACAATCCGGCGGCTTATGAAGAAATTGCATAAAGAGCCAAAACATTAAATACAAAAAACAGGTCTTTAGAATAACAAGATGCCTGTTTTTTTAAACCAAACTTTTTGCAAAATTATAGAATATTTTCAAACGTTCTTTATCGTTTTTTATAAATTCTAAATTTTTCAAGATACTTGCATACATATCTTCGTTATCCAAATCTTCATCAAAAGAGAACAAATCCTTTGGTGTTACATTTAAGACTTCAATTATTTTTTCCAGAGTCGGCGCCGTCATAAAAGCATTTCCTGTTTCGATACTGCTTAATGTATTTGTTGCAATATCTATTTTTTCAGCAAATTTTTCTTGGCTATAGCCTTTAATTTTTCTGAATTCTTTTATTCTTTGCCCTAATTGTTGCTGAATGTAACTTTTCATGAAAAACATCCTTAAATTAAATTATAATGGGTAAATTGAACCAACCTAACAATGTTTAACATGTTGACATATCATGTTAAACATTGTATAATAAAATTGTATTGTTTATCTGGAGGATATTTATGAACGAAGACTTAATTAAACAAATAGGCAGTGCTATTGAGCAATTTAACCGAGACAAAAACGTAAACGTTGACTTTCTTTATTCACCGGCTAAAGAAAACATCGTTATTGGAGTGTACGGGCCTAAAAAAACATTAGAACCTTTAAAACAAGAACTTACAGATTACATTTGCAAGATTGATTCAAAAATTACACTTAGAGGTGCTACTTTTGAATCACAAAACTACAATGATAAACAAGAAATTATGTACTTTTTTAGTATTTAACAAAGGGGTTCTTATTTCAAATATAAGAATCCATATTTCACAATTTACAAATAAAGGAGTTTACTATGAAAAAGATTACATTTGCCCTTCTTTTGGTTACGCTTTTACAAACTGCATGCTTTGCGTTTGACTCCTCAATTCCAGGATACGAATACATTTATAAAGTTACTCAGGCCTACTATGACGCAAATCCTAGAAAAATGGAAAAGAATTGGAAAAAACTTTGTGAAGTTAATATGCAATTCTGTAATGATAAATCTGATATCTATTATAATATATTATCAGAAGCAAAAGCTAGAAGAAGCGAAATACGTAGACAGCGTACTATGCAGATTATGGCTGGACTTGCAGCTGGAGCCGCCGCCGGTGCAAACGTGAATACAACAAGTCAACAAGCATACTCCAATTCTCAACAATACACATATGGAGCACCAATATCATGCGAGCCAAGATTTGGCATGATGTCTAATCCAGTTTACTGTAACCAAGGTACAACAAGCACAATATACAACTCATATGGACAAAATATTGGAACAATAAAAACCAAAAAATCTTATTGGTAATTTGTCACAGACAAGTAGTTTCTATTTTATGTTACAATTTAGTCATGCACAGTCAGACAAACCAAATTGCATCAAAATATTTAGGCAAAAAAACAGACGGAAGTGTTAATTATGATCCGTCCTTAATCGTTGCAATTCCAAGGTGCGAAAACCGCACGCAATACAACATTGACAGCAAAAATCTCCCCTTTGAAGGCTGGGATGTCTGGCACGCTTATGAGTTTTCAGCTCTAACCCGAAACGGACTTCCGGTAACACGTGTTTTAAAACTGAAGTACAATTGTGAGAGCGAATTTCTCGTTGAGTCAAAATCACTGAAACTTTATTTAAATT
Organism: Candidatus Gastranaerophilales bacterium; assembly: GCA_944325585.1. GTDB lineage: Bacteria > Cyanobacteriota > Vampirovibrionia > Gastranaerophilales > Gastranaerophilaceae > Scatenecus. The sequence continues at coordinate 126 of CALVAS010000058.1, read as the reverse complement.
CTTTCAATATGTCACGTTTTGGCTCGTCCGCAAATGATTGTCTTGCGATTTGCAAACAAAAAATCGAACAGGATTTGAGTGAAAAATTGAAAACTAAAGTTGAAGCGAATTTTCTTGACAACAACA
>CALVAS010000057.1 GCA_944325585.1 Candidatus Gastranaerophilales bacterium | reverse complement strand
GCAAATCTTTCGGAACTAACTTAAAAGTTGTTGAAGGTATGCAGTTTGACAAAGGTTACATCTCACCTTACTTTGTTACTGATCCTGAAAGAATGGAAGCGGTTCTGGAAGATGCTTATGTATTCTGCTGCAACAAGAAAATCAACTTGATTTCTGATTTGGTTCCGCTGCTTGAACAGGTTGCACGTGACGGCAAGGCTTTGTTGTTAATCGCTGAAGACATTGAAGGCGAAGCTCTTGCAACTCTTGTTGTAAACACAATGAGAAAAGTTTTAAGAGCCGTTGCTGTTAAAGCTCCGGGATTCGGTGACAGAAGAAAAGCAATGCTTGAAGATATCGCAATTCTTACCGGCGGCGAAATGTTCACTGAAGAACTCGGCATTAAATTAGAAAACGTTACAACACAAATGCTTGGTAAAGCAAAACGTGTTACTGTTACAAAAGACGAAACTACAATCGTTGTCGGCAACGAAACTAAAGAAGCCGTTCAAGACAGAATCAGATTAATCAAAAAACAAATCGAGGCTTCTGACAGCGAATATGACAAAGAAAAACTTCAAGAACGTATGGCTAAACTTTCAGGCGGAGTTGCTCTGATTGAAGTTGGTGCCGCAAGTGAAGTTGAACTTAAAGAAAGAAAATTAAGAATTGAAGATGCTCTTAACGCAACAAGAGCCGCTAACGAAGAAGGTATTGTTCCCGGAGGCGGTGTTGAATTGTTAAGAGTTCAACAGGATTTAGAAAAGAAACTTGAAACAATCTCATTTGCATCAGATGATGAAAAAGTCGGTTTCAAAATTCTGACTGCTGCACTTGATGTACCGTTGAGATTAATCGCCCGCAACGCAGGCGCAAAAGCTGATGTTGTTGTTGATAATATTCTTTCACACGACGGTGCTTACGGTTATGACGCATTGAACGACAAATACGTTGACATGTTCCAGGCCGGAATCGTTGACCCTGCAAAAGTTACAAGATCAGCTCTTGTAAACGCAGCATCAGTAGGTTCAATGTTGCTGACAACAGAAGCTGCTGTTGTTGATGTACCGGAAGAAAAATCCGACGCTCCTGCAATGCCGGGAATGGGCGGTATGGGCGGCATGATGTAGCGGACGAAGTCCGCTCTTACACATTGGCTAGATGTCAGTAATGGCACTTTAGTCAATACCCATAGAAGTTTGAAAGACATACAGATTGCGTTATGCAAGATGTATGTCTTTTGACGATATTAGTGGAGTGGCATCTATCTAAAAGACGAAGTCTGCTCTTACACATCGGCTAGATGTTAGTAAGAGCCGCTTTTAAAATAAATTCGACAAACTTTAAAAAGACATGTATCGGCGCTAATGCCGATACATGTCTTTTGGTGAAATATGAAAAATACCAAAGTTTAAATTTTATTCAAATCTGCAAAGGAAACAAATACAACATTCATACCTGAAGGCAGACCGTTCGGAAAAAGTTCTTTTACATTTTTGGAGACATTTGTATCGACAAGACTTCTTACTCTTTTACCGTTAACGGTTTCAATCGAAATTCTTTGTTTAGCTCCGTCAACTTCATTAAACAAAACCAAACTGTTACATGCATCCCAAATATTTTCTGCTTGTGCTGCTAATGTCATAAAACTCCTCCTCGTCGCTCTTATATTTATATAAAAACAAATTAAAAAGACCGATTTCAAAAGTCGGATTTTTTGTAACATTACTTAACATTACAAGCCAAATAAATTTATGAGAACAATTCGCTGGACAAATATCTTTCGCCGCTGTCAGGGAGAATTACAACAATCAATTTCCCTTTGTTTTCAGGCCTTTTGGAAAGTTCATTGGCAGCCCATAGCGCCGCGCCAGAGGAAATTCCGGATAAAATTCCTTCTTCTTTTGCCATTCTGCGGGCTTCTGCAATTGAATCGTCGCTTTTTACGGGAATAATTTCATCAACAAGAGTTTTATCAAAGTTTTCAGGAACAAAATTCGCACCGATTCCCTGAATTTTGTGTGCGCCTGCCTGTTTGCCTTTTAGAACCTGACTTTCATGAGGTTCGACGGCAACGGCTTTAATCTTTGGATTTTTTTCTTTCAAGGCTTTTGAAATCCCTGAAATTGTTCCGCCTGTGCCGACACCTGCGACAATTATATCAACTTTTCCGTCTGTATCGCGCCAGATTTCATCAGCTGTTGTGTTGTGAGCCTCGGGGTTTGCGGGGTTTGAAAACTGCTGCGGGATGAAGGAATTTTTTATTTCTTTGTGAAGTTCTTCGGCTTTGTCAACAGCACCCTGCATTCCTTTATTTCCGTCAGTCAGGACAAGTTCTGCGCCATATGCTGAAAGCAGTTTTCGTCTTTCCAAACTCATTGTCTCAGGCATTGTCAAAATCATTCTGTACCCTCGGATTGCACAGACAAGCGCAAGTCCTATTCCCGTATTCCCGCTTGTTGGCTCGATTATTACAGTATCTTTATTAATCAATCCTGCTTTTTCGGCTTTTTCAATCATATTGAGCGCAGGACGATCCTTAACAGAACCCGCGGGATTTTGTTTTTCCAGTTTTACAACGATTTCTGCCTCTCCTTCGTTCATTCTGTTAATTTTTACAAGCGGAGTATGCCCGATAAGTTCTAAAATATTATTTGCAATTTTCATAAAGTATCCTTTCTTATTGTTTTACCCTCTCACCCTATGCACTTAACCATTCGGATTCCACAATTCAGCTTCCGAAGGAGTCATATTCTTTCTCGGTATTCTTGCAGCGTGTAAGTTTTCCCCGTCCTGCAGGAGAGGAATTAAAACGGCCGGAGTTGTCCGGATTGCCGCGAAATCCTTTTTTACTGGAAATTGTCCGTCCGATTTTTGCCAGATCGGTTTTTAAACTTTCGTAATCAACCGAAACTTTGTTCGGATAAATTTCGTAATTTTTTTTGCAATTTTCAAAAGTAACATTCGGCATAATTACGTTAGCACCTGCCTTCAGCGCCCAAATTCTACCCTCGCGATGAAGAGTTTCCATTGCTGTCGTTGCAGGTATATTTATGTCTGGCAACAGCAGCCGTGTAAGTGCAAGAACCTTTATTGCAAGAATTAAATCCCCGTTTTTTTCATCTTTCAATGGTGTTTCAGGGTGGACAATTAAAGGGCCGATGCCTATCATATCGGCATCAAGCTCTTTGTAAAACAAAATGTCATCCGCAAGACTTTCTAAAGTCTGCCCCGGAAGTCCGACAAGAGAGCCGGTGCCTGTTTCATAGCCGAGTTTTTTCAGATTAAAAAGACATTGTTTTCTGTTTGCAAGCGACATCTGCGGATGCATTTGCCCGTACAAATTTTCGTCAGTAGTTTCAATTCTTAGTAAAAATCTGTCGGCACCCGCATCTTTTAAAATTTTATACTCCTCAAATGTGCGCTCGCCGATACTTAATGTTACAGCAACGTCGTTTTGTTTAATTTCTTTTATAATTTCAGCCAGATATTCTGCCGAAAAAAACATATCTTCACCGCTCTGGAGAACTATTGTCTTGTATCCGGATTGAACAGCAAAGTCTGCAAGTTTCAGGATTTCGTCTTTTTCAAGTCTGTAGCGGGAAACATTTTTGTTGTCACGTCTTATTCCGCAGTATTTGCAATCGCAGCGGCAAATATTTGAAAACTCAATCAGTGCTCTCAGGTAAACCTCGTCGCCTGTATAATTTTTTCTAATTTCGTCTGCCGTTTTAAAAAGATAATCGTTTATGGAATTGTCTTTTAAAATTGCAATAATTTCGGATTTGGAAAGAGTGTGTTCAATTTTTGCTTTGTCAATCAACTTTTGCATAAATAAATTATTGCACAAAAAAGTTAATTGTTTTTACGTCATTATGAGCGAAGCGAAGAATCACCTATTTTAGCCATTTTGTCTTAGTGTGTCATTCTGAACTCGTTTCAGAATCCCGTTGAGATCCTGAAATGAATTCAGGATGACAAAATGGCTTTAAAAAATTGAGTACGAAGCACGAGTTCACTTGCTTGGGGTGAAGCGGTTACAATTGATTAGTGAGTATAGCTCAGGTCGGATATTTTTTCTATTGCCGCCATAGCGTAGTGAACAATAATTGCAGGCGAGGCAGATTGCAAAGGCGGGTATTGTTTGAGCGCAGCGAGTTTACCCGCCATTATGCCGAGCCGTACAGATTATTAGTGAACGAAGCGTGCGGCTGGTGTTGCGCCGCTTTTGCCACCAAAAGCGGCCCAGTCCGGAGGATATTCATATATGCAACAATGAGAAAGAATTATACATTATAAAATTCTTTGTTGGGCGAAAGCCCAACCTGCTTTTGCTAAAGTTATTACAAATGAACTGGATGAATTGTCAATGTATTTTCAATATTATTAAAATGAAAAGGCGGGTTGTGTGAACCCGCCGGTCATAAAATAAATAATATTCGTTCCCGTTAAATTGATTGCAATTTATTTAATTGCATCCAAACATTCTTCGCAAATTCCGTCGGAATTTAGTTTTCTGTACTTCCAGCAACGGGCGCATTTTTCGCCTTCTGCTTTTGTAACCCAGACAGTGTAATCTTCTTCTTTATATTCGTTCAAAACGTCTGATGGTTTTTCGTCTGTCACGTAGGCTTGAGATGTGATGAAAATGTTGCAGAGTTCATCTTCATTAGCTTTCAAAACAGTATTATCTTTGATGTTTACGAAAACCGCAACTTCCAGTGAACTTCCGACTTTTTTGTCTGCTCTCAAAGGTTCTATTGCACGGCTTACAACTTCACGCGCTTTAAGAATTTGAGTGAACTCTTCTTCAAGTTTTTCATTATTCCATTCGGGTTTTGCCTCCGGCCATTTTGACAGAAGAATACTTTCAAGTCCGTCTTTTTGTACTTCCGGAACGCTCATCCAGATGTCTTCAGCCTGATGAGGCATTACAGGTACAAGCATTCTGACAAGTGCCTGAAGAATTTCATACATTACGGTCTGGCAGGCTCTGCGTGAAAGCGATTTTTTGCCTGCAGTGTAAAGTCTGTCTTTAACGATATCCAGATAGAATGAACTTAAATCTACTGCCGCAAAGTTTTGCAGGTGCTGGAAGTACTTGTAGAACTCGTAATTTTCAAACGCAACAGTCACTTCTTCAATGAGTTTGTTGAGTTTGTGAAGCGCAAATTTGTCAAGTTCTTTCAGGTCTTTATATTCAACGTAATCAGCTTTCGGGTCAAAGTCAAAAAGGTTCCCGAGTAAAAATCTTGCGGTGTTTCTTGTTTTTTTGAAGATTTCAACAAGCTGTTTTACAATATTGTCACCGATTTTGGTATCGTTTCTGTAGTCAACCGAAGCTGCCCAGAGTCTTAAGATATCTGCGCCGTAATTTTTGATAATGTCATCAGGACGAATGTAGTTGCCTAAAGATTTTGACATTTTTCTTCCGTCTTCACCGAACACAAATCCGTGTGTAAGAACGGTTTTATAAGGTGCTCTGCCTTCTGTTGCGACTGATGTTAAAAGAGAAGATTGGAACCAGCCTCTGTGCTGGTCTGAACCTTCAAGATACATCTCGACAGGTGTTGTGCCAAGCTGTTCGCTGCGCTTGTCTACAACGGCACGCCAGCTTATGCCTGAATCAAACCAGACATCCATAATATCATTTTCTTTTTTGAAGTGGCTTTTTCCGCATTTGGGGCACTTGAAACCTTGCGGCAACAATTGGTCTGCCGTATATTTAACCCATGCGTCAGAGCTTTCTTTTTCAAAAATTTCGGCAACGTGGTTGATTGTTTCGTCGGTAACAATAACTTCACCGCAGTCTTCGCAGTAGAAAACCGGAATCGGAACCCCCCAGGCTCTCTGGCGGGAAATACACCAGTCTGTGCGGCCTGCAACCATGTTTGATATTCTGGCTTCGCCGCCGGCAGGAATCCATTTGACGTTTTTGATTGCTTCAAGTGCCTGATCTCTGAATTTGTCAACTTTTACAAACCACTGAGGCGTTGCACGGTAAATTACAGGATTTTTACATCTCCAGCAGTGCGGATAGCTATGGTTAATATCCTGTGCTTTTAAGAGCGCACCGCAGTTTTGGAGTTTTTCTATAACAATTTTGTTGCCTTTGTAATACGGAACACCTTCAAGGTCTTTATCCTGAACTTTTTCCGTCCAGATTCCACGGCCGTCAAGCGGTGAGAAAACTTCTATTCCATATCTGCATCCGACTTCATAGTCTTCAAGACCATGTCCGGGGGCTGTATGGACAGAACCGGTACCGGCATCAAGCGTTACGTGCTCGCCTAAAATTATCGGTGATTTTCTGTCATAAAGCGGGTGCTTTGTATTTAAAAGCTCCAGATCCGCACCGGTGCATGAACCTACAACTTTAATATCTTTTTCATCCCACTCAACGTCATTCAAAAATGCGCCGAGAAGTTCCTGTGCAACAACGTATACACAATTATCCTCTGCCGGCTCGCAATTAACGGCACTGCGGTCTTTGCCTTCGCAAAGCCCTCCGGCCTCAGCTCGCCGTTCAAAGAAGGTGTATTCAAATTTCGGGTGCATGCTGATTGCCATGTTTGACGGAATTGTCCATGGAGTTGTTGTCCATATGATTGCGTAAACAGGCTTTGTGTTGCCTGATAAAATTTTGTCGTTAATTTCCTTTGTGCTGTCTTCATCAAACTTAAATCTTACATAAATAGAAGTTGATGTGTGATCAGCGTATTCAACTTCAGCTTCGGCAAGTGCGGTTTCACATGAAGCGCACCAGTAAACTGGTTTCATGCCTTTTTCAATGTAACCTTTTTTGTACATTTCGCCAAAAACTCTCACCTGTTCGGCTTCGTATTCAGGCGCAATTGTAAGATACGGGTGTTCCCAGTCGCCCCAGACTCCGAGGCGTTTAAATTCACTTTCCTGTCCTTTAAGGCTTTTGGCCGCAAATTCTCTGCATTTCTGACGAAGTTCATAAGGTGTGACGGCGCTTCTTCCGCCCTTGATTTCTTTTACGACTTTGTTTTCAATCGGAAGCCCGTGGCCGTCGTATCCCGGAACATAAGGCGCATAAAAACCTCGTTGTGATTTATATTTTGTCAGGATATCTTTCAGAATTTTGTTGAGTGCGGTGCCGACGTGAATTTTCTCACTGCTCAAATAAGGCGGGCCGTCATGAAGAATGAATTTGTTATTTTTATCTTTGTTTGCAACTGATTTTTCGTAAATTTTGTTTTCTTCCCAGAATTTTTGGATTTCAACTTCACGCACGGTTGCGTTTGCTCTCATGGCAAGGCTTGTCTGAGGCAGGTTTAAGGTATCTTTCAATTCAACTTTTGTACTTTCACTCATCTTCTGTATCCTTCTTCTTTTTTTGTGTAAGTTTAAAAATTATTTTCTTTCGTGATCTTTTCTGAATTTTTCAATATCTGCGCCGATACTTTCGGCTTTTGATTGTATAACGAATGCTTTCATTTTATCATAATCAAAAACTTTTTCCCATCTTGCGATAACTACAGTCGCAACACAGTTTCCGATTAAGTTTACGGTTGTTCTTCCCATGTCAAGAATCTGGTCAATCCCTAAAAGTATTGCAACCCCCAGAATCGGAATATTAAAACTTGCAAGCGTTCCTGCAAGAACAACAAGCGATACCCTCGGTACACCTGCAATTCCCTTACTCGTAAGCATAAGTGCCAGCATAATTATTATCTGCTGATTCAAATCAAGATGAATGCCGACAATCTGTGATGAAAACAGAACGGCCATTGCAAGGTATAATGTACTTCCGTCAAGATTAAAAGTGTATCCGGTAGGCATTACAAAACTCACAATATTTTTAGGCACTCCGAAACGTTCCATAATTTCCATAGCTTTCGGAAATGCAGCCTCTGAACTTGCGGTTGTAAATGCAAGAAGTGCCGGCTCCTGCAACGCTCTTAATAAATTTCGGAAAGAGATTCTGACTATTTTGCACACGATAAACAATACAAGCACTACAAATAATGCAAGAGCCGCATACAAAGCGCCTATTATTTTAAAATAATTTTTCAAAACAGCTAACCCGTTAGCACCGACAGTGGCCGCAATTGCCCCAAAAATTCCAAGCGGCGCAAAATACATTACGTATTCCGTAAACTTAAACATAATCTGCGAAACGGAATTTAATAAGTCCAGAACTGGCTGTGCTTTCTTGCCGACGGCACAGATTGCAAGTGCAAAAAATATTGAAAATACAACTATTTGAAGCAGATTGCCTTTTGCCATGGCTTCCACGACACTTGTCGGGAAAATATCCGTAACCATTGCGCCTATTGATGTATGCGCATGAGAGGCCGCCACAAGCCCTGCTGCCTGCATTTCTATTGCATGAACCGAGGTTCCGGACACAAATCCGACTCCGGGTTTGAATATATTTCCCATCGTAAGCCCGATAATTAGAGCCAGTGTTGTCACAATTTCAAAATATATAATTGTTTTAAGCCCGATTTTACCGAGACTTTTTGCATCTCCGTGTCCTGCAATTCCGACAACAAGCGTCGAAAACAGCAAAGGTGCAATAATCATCTTGACCATTCTCAGAAATATTTCTGCAAACGGTCTCATTCTAACCGCAAAATCAGGGAAAAAATGTCCGAAGATTACGCCTAAAAACAGTGCTATAAATATCAGGGCTGTAAGTTTAGAGTGTTTCAAAAATTTTCACCTCAACAGCATTATATTATAAACATGTTTTTAACTCGCGTTTCAAATTATGTACTTTTTACATTTATTTATATAGACTTACTTGTCATATGGTACACCTGCCTTGTAAGGAGTATATACCGGTCCGTTTCCGGAGAGAATGCTGCTTAAACTTTTTCCGCCGTAAGTATTATTACTGGCCGGAATAACACTCCAATCATTCATAACATAAAGCGCAAAAATATCGGCACCAGCTTGATTTGGCCCTGCAGAACCGTTTGTTGAGAAAAATATATTTGCACACCTTTTATCAGTATATGTATATGTAATAGGATTACCGTCATCATCTTTTTTAACGGTTCCGTCAGGGTTTGTCTCATTTGCCGTAAGCGTACGTACACAGGCAGAATACTGTTCTACTCTTATTAAACTCCCGTCATTTGCAATAAAAAACGGAGTTCCGAAATATTGATTGTGAGTAACACCGTCTTTATAAATCGGGGAACCGTAAAGAAATTTGTGATTATGCTTGCTACAGCCCTTTGAATCTTTAAGACACAGGGTAGGAGAGTTAAAATATTTTGAAAACTCTTCGGTAACTTGTTTTGAAGTTTTTGTTGTATCAAACAACCCCGACAGGTCATCATACACTCCGCTTTCGGCTTTGTATCTTTCAATTGCCTGCATAATAAGAGAATATGATCTTTTTGCCCTGACTTCATATTCTTTATCTTTCCACCTGCCGATAAGTGAAGGTAAAGTCATTGCAGCAACGATTCCGATTATGCTGAGCGTTATCAGAACTTCCGCAAGAGTAAATGCGCGCGAATCAGATTGGGCTAAATCACGCTGAGGAGCACTTTTACGGGTTGCCCCCCCCCCCCGAGATTCAATCATATCAATGCTTTTCATACTATTAAGCTCCTTTTAAATTAATTTTGTATTCTTTATTTATTATAACAAATATATATTTATTTGTACAGACTTTACATTTTTTATAAAAGTTAAAAAACCATGTTGCATGCCTTTTCTTATTGTTGTAAAATTATAGAACAAACCATGCTTTAAATATTTTTTATTTATGGGGATGATTTTTAAATTTTTATTGTAATGAATAAGAAGACTTGGATATTTTTTATACTATAAATGGAGGTTAGTGTGAACTTAGTGGAAGAAAAATTGAACTTATCCGAAAACGCAATAAAAGTTCTTGAAAGAAGATACTTGAAAAGAGACAAAGACGGAAATTGCACGGAAAAACCGTCCGATATGTTCAGACGTGTTGCTCTTGCAATTGCATCAGGCGATTTAAAATTCGGAAAATCTCAGGCAGATGTTGAAAAACTTGCTGACAAATTTTATGATTTTATAACAAAATGCTACTTTATGCCGAACTCTCCGACTTTAATGAATGCAGGAAGAGAACTCGGACAGCTTGCTGCCTGCTTTGTACTTCCGGTGGAAGACAGCCTTGAAGGAATTTTTGAAACAGTTAAAAACAGAGCGCTTATTCATAAATCAGGTGGCGGAACAGGTTTTTCTTTCTCAAGATTACGCCCCAAAAACAGTGTTGTAAGATCTACAATGGGTGTTTCTTCAGG